>JBAXMR010000033.1:0-38369 GCA_037134195.1 Paludibacter sp.
TCTTTTGTTTCATTTTATTTTTAGATTGGAATTCCCAATCTGTAATGCTATTAACAAGAATTCCCCTCTCCAATTGGAGAGGGATTAGGGGTGAGGTCATTTAGTTATCCTTTCCAACCACTTCAACATTGCAATCATGGAAAACATGGAAATGGAACATGCAACTACAAATACTGTCCATGTAAGATAAATCGGGATACTTTTATAGAAAATTGCACCTATAAATAACAACGAATTACCAACTGCTGTTGCTCCTAACCATGCTCCCTGCATAATTCCCTGATATTTTGGCGGTGCCACTTTCGAAACGAATGAAATTCCAAGCGGACTAATAAAAAGTTCAGCAATTGTCAGTATCAGGTATGTTCCAATCAGCAGAAACGGCGTTACCCGTTGTGCATCAGGTAAACCACCCATAGCAGTTATAGCCGTTTTTGATGGCAATCCTATAGAACAAAGAGTCATAACCATATATCCCAATGCAGCTATTCCCATACCAATAGCAATTTTCTTTTGTGTGGAAGGTTCTTTTCCTCTGGAACGTAAAAGTCCGAAGAAAGCCATGATTACCGGCGTTAAAAATACCACGAAAAATGGATTTATAGACTGGAATATCTCTGCGCCCTGAAGTGTGGTAAATCCTAAATTGATTTTTATTCCGCTTAAATTAGTATAATCTTTAGCAAAATAAGTAAGTGTCAGTCCATTTTGATGAAACGAGAACCAAAAGAAAATAACCACTGCAAAAACAGCAAACAAAGCATATAAACGTTGTTTCACTTCTTTGGCATCCATTTCCACATCGGTAGATGATGATTTGCCGGAAGCTGATTTAAGATCTGGAAAATTCTTTTTGTTAATGAGATATATTGTTAGCGAAATCAACATGGCAAAAATAGCCACTCCAAATGCATAATGGAAACCGGTGGCAAAAAGATTCAGATACTCTTTTGAAAAAGCTGTCATATCAGCTCCTGAAAAACCGACCTGACCAGCAAGATCATAGAGTCTTTTTGACGCTTCCGCAGAAATATTGCCACCTAACTGTTCGTGACAAAGTGCCGGTAGATCTGAATTATAAACAAAACCGTGCGAACTTACCCACCAGTTTCGAACCCCAACTGCTGCAAACGGTGCAAAAATAGCACCAACATTGATAAACATATAAAACAACGAAAAACCCGAGTCACGTTGAGACGAATACTGAGGATTGTCGTACATTTGACCGACGAGCGCTTGTAGGTTTCCTTTGAAAAGTCCATTGCCCAATGCAATTACAAATAAACCGAAACAAGTCATTGCCAGAAATAAACCAAATGAACCAGCCGGAACAGGAGTAGGTGTGGGAATGGCAATCAGAAAATAACCGATAGTCATCAAAATTAACCCCACCAAAATAGTTCCTTTATAATTGCGTTTTTTATCGGCAATTAATCCGCCTACAAATGCTAAAATGTAAATGGAGAAATAGAAAATGGAATAAATAATACCTGCTTTTACTTCGTCCAGACCGAATTTGGACATTAAAAATAGTGAAAGAATAGCCATCATGGTGTAGAATCCGAAACGTTCGCCCATATTGGCAAGTGAAGCGGCTATTAAGCCTTTTGGATGTTTTTTGAACATAAGTTTAATGTGATAATTTGATGAAATAATAATGAGTTAATAATTTGCAAGTGCTTACTGCTTACTGCTTACTGCTTTTAAAACCACTCCCCTACTCTTCCTTCCATCCACTTTCATAAAAAGTGGCTTATCGAAACGCACATGGCGTACAAATTCCGACTCGTAAACAGCCGGTTGAGCATTCAGGTAATCTGTATCGAAAGTTCCATCACCCAAAAACGGATTGATAGTAAAATAAGCCACTCCAAATGATGTCAGATTTTGAAAAAAGTGCGTTCCCTGACTCGGATCGACACGATAATTTGCCAAACCCGATTCCACAATAAGACGGGCATTGCTGATATTCGACCATTTTACAGGAATTCCAAGCCATGGATCAGCTGAACCCCAACGTCCTGGACCAACCAGCACATAATGACGGTTTTCAGTTATAAGTTGGCGGTTTATTTTCTCAATTTCCGATGCAATTTGTTGATTTTTAGCTGCATTGAAAGCATCCGGTTTAATATAAACCAAATCGTATAAGTCAGTAGTAACCCCATGTCCCAATGCACTTTTAGAAGTAATTATCGTATTTTTATCCGAAATTTGCCCAATATCTTCGTTTATCATTTCTTTAGTATCCACTATTGGCCTGATTTGCAATAAATAAAATGAATGTTGCTTGGCAGTTGAGTAATCCAGATTGACTGCAAATTCAATTTCTATCGGTCGTCCCATTTCGGTTTGAGCAATTTTGAGCACTTCCCTGAGCACATTAGCCAACGGAAAAACGCCATGTTTCAGCACATTGGCAAAAGTAATAAGTTTACGTCCGCCTTCATACAAACTATCATGAATTACTTTGTTCTGCAAATCGTAAGTAGAAGCAATATAGCGCAATGTTCCATCTTTTTCTGCCTCCGAAACCGGTAATTTAAGCAAATTAAACCCATCATCAACCTGTGGAATGAAAGTGGTCTGATTCAAATCCAATGCATTGAAATGTGTTTGAGTTTCGCGAAGAGCATATTCCGGAGTGCTGGTTTGAAGCACATTTTGCGGATATGCCGGCGAAAATCGAAGACTAGTTCCGCCATCCATAATGTATTTTCCCAAACCCATAGCTATACTGGCAATCCCTTCTTCTGATTTTTCAGCACCAATAGGATAATAATTGAGCGAGCGTGCCACACCCGAAAACGAAGGATAAAACCTTGTTCCATAGCTATTTCCGCAAATCTCCTGAAGCACAATCGCCATTTTTTCCTCATCAATCACGTTTTTAGTTGCCGTCATATAAGCTTTGCTATCGCGGTAAAAAACCGAAGCATACACTGCCTTTATTGCTTCCGTAATCATAAGCAACATTTGGGTTTTACTTTCGGCATTAATAGGAACCATATAGGTTGAATAAATTCCGGCAAAAGGTTGATAATGTGAATCTTCCAACAAGCTTGAAGAACGCACAGCAATAGGCCAACTAGTTGCTCCAATAAAGGTATGAAGGTCGGCAATAAGTCGTTTTGGGATTCGGGCTTTCAGAAAATGGTTTAGAATATCAGCATCGTTCAAGTCCGACAAAGCCAGTGGATAAAGCTGATTTATTTCCATAAATTCCGTAAAAATGTCAGTACAAAGTACCACCGTTTTCGGAATCATAATTTGAGTATTTTCAAAATTTTCCAGACTTACGTTCCGCTTAATCATGGCATCAATAAATGCCAAACCACGCCCCTTACCACCTAATGAACCTTCGCCTATTCGTGCAAAATTGGAATACTGATCAAACCTGTCGCGTTGAAAAACTGCCACTATACCACGATTTTTTACTTTGCGGTATTGAACTATTGCATCAAAAATCACTTCGCGAACTTTTCCCATATTGGTGGACATAAGGCTTTCCACACTTATATTCTTCAGAAATTCGGCCAATGGAAACATGGCACGGGAATACAACCAACGGGAAATATTATTTCGCGAAACATGATAAAATATAGATTCATCGCTTACAGCAAAAAGACTTTCCTGAAGTCCTTTCAGGTTCTGTACGCGTGCTTCAACTTCACCTGAGGTAGGATTAATAAACAGGAAGTCACCAAAACCGAAGTTTTTGGCAATTTTCTCACGTAAATCCATCAGCAAAGTTTTGGACATTTTATGCAGAAAAGCAGCTTTTACGCCATCAGCTGCTTTATTGTTTGATTCATCAGTTGAAATGCAAATTAGTGGAATATGCTTATCATTTCGGCGGATTTCAGCACAAAGATTTATACCGGCTTGCTTATTTTTTTCACCCTGTTGCAGGTAACTCACATCGGTAATCACACCCAGCATGTTCTGATGATATTTCTGGTAAATAGCCATTCCTTCCTCATACGAGCGAGCGAGTAAAATTTTTGGGCGGCCACGCATCCTGAGCATTTGTTCGTGTTCATTCAATGCTTCTGTCATAAACGATCGACTTTGCTTAAACACGTATTTATAAAGGTGTGGAACTATAGAAGAATACCAGCGGATTGAATCTTCAACAAACAAAATAACCTGAACACCAACCGATTCTACATCTTCTTCCACATTCATCCGGTCTTCAATCAGCTTAATAATAGCCAGCAAAATATCTGAATTTCCGAGCCAGCTAAATACGAAATCAATTGCGCTTAAATCCTCATTGGCAATACGTTGTGAAACAGATTGAGAAAAAGGAGTAAGTACAACGATAGGAATATCCGGAAATTGATTTTTTACCTTTTTTGCCCATTCAAACGGATTGATACTTTCGCCACTGGGCATGGAGATAATCAGATCAAACTTGCGTTCTTTGAGTAGTGAGTTAGCCTCCTTTTCGTTGGAAACCAATGTAAAACGAGGTGGGTATCGCAGATTCAGCGATGTGTATTCATTGAAAATAACCTCATCAATACGTCCGTCTTCCTCCAGCACAAAAGCGTCATACTTACTGGCATACAACAAAATATTGTATATCCGGTGCGTCATTAGGTTGGCAAATGACGTATCTTTGAAGTAAAGTTTTTTGATACTGGTTGAATTCATCAGAATTTAAAATCCGATTTATTTAAAAGTCAGAACAAAATTAATAAAAGGTTTTAAATAACGGGTATTTATGCAAATATAATCATTATTTTCATTTGCTAAATAAAAAATAATATATAAATTTGTAAAGTTTTTTTGAATTCAGCAAAGAGACTAGAACATTTATTGATAATAGGTTTCTCTAATTTTTCTCCAAAATCCTAAATTCATAACCCATTAATGCAATTTATTAATCATAAAAAAATACTTCATGTCCTTTTGATATGCGGAATTTCTATGCTGTTATTCGGTTGCATGACAACACAACAACTTGAATTTCAGAACAGTGTATATCACAAACTGGGACTCAGGAAAGAATGTCGTGATAATTTCAGTTTGTATAAAGAAGCTGCATCGTGGTTATATGTACCTCATTCCGATGGTAATTGCTCCCGAACCGGGGTAGATTGTTCGTGTTTGGTGGGTGATATTTATAAGTCCGTTTACAATAAAACTATTGAACGAAATTCTCTTTCCATACTAAAAAATAATTGCCGAAAAATCAAAAAATACCGGTTGCGTGAAGGCGATTTGGTATTTTTTAGTACCACCAGTAAATCAAAAGCAACCGTTAATCATGTAGGAATTTACCTGAAAAACAACAAATTTATTCACTCATCCGTTTCAAAGGGCGTTATTGTGAGCGATTTGAATGAAAATTATTACCTTAAAACCTGGGTATGCGGTGGAAGAGTTAAATAGTTTATAGTTTATAGTTGGTAGTTTATAGTATGAAAGTAGTAATTTGACCACTTTGAAGTAAAAAAAGTGAACAAATTATTAAAAAATACCAATCAACAACTATTAACTACCAATTATAAACTATTAACTACCGACTATAAACTAAATAAAAGGAAGAATCTCATTGTCAATCAAAGATTTATTCCTATCTTTGCACCCGCTTTATTAAATACTTATTATAAATAACTAAAAAGCTAACAAACAGTATGTTAAACCATTATGAAACCGTTTTCATTCTAACTCCCGTTTTGTCTGATGTCCAGATGAAGGAAGCGGTAGAAAAATTCAAAGCCATCTTGACAGAAAATGGCGCAAAAATTACCAATGAAGAAAATTGGGGATTACGCAAATTGCAATATCCAATCCAAAAGAAATCGACTGGTTTTTATTCGTTGCTTCAATTTGATGCAGAATCGACCGTAATCGCTACGCTGGAAACCCAGTTCCGTCGCGACGAACGTGTTTTACGTTTCTTATCGTTCCGTTTGGACAAATATGCGTTCGAATACGCCGAAAAAAGAAAGAGTCTTAAATCTAAAGAAGTAAAGGAGAACTAAACCATGGCAGCAAACAACGGAGATATCAGATATTTGACTCCACCCTCAGTAGATGTAAAAAAGAAAAAATACTGTCGTTTCAAAAAGAGCGGTATTAAATACATCGATTACAAAGATGCGGAATTTTTGAAAAAATTCCTGAACGAACAAGGAAAAATTCTTCCACGTCGCCTTACCGGTACTTCGTTGAAATATCAACGTAAAGTAGCTCAAGCAGTTAAAAGAGCACGCCACATCGCGTTGCTTCCTTATGTAACCGATATGATGAAATAATTAGAAGGAGGAAAAAAGTATGGAAATTATATTAAAAGAAGATGTAATCAACTTAGGTTACAAAGGCGATATTCTGAAAGTAAAAGATGGTTACGGACGTAACTTCCTGATTCCAACAAAAAAAGCTATTTTGGCAACAACTTCAGCTAAAAAAATGTTGGCAGAAGATTTGAAACAACGTGCTCACAAACTGGAAAGTCTTAAAAATGCTGCAGTTGAATTAGCCGAAAAACTGAAAGATATAACATTGACAGTTGGTGCAAAAACAAGTACTACCGGAAAAATTTTCGGAGCAGTTGGTCCTATTCAGGTTGCTGATGCGTTCGAAAAAGCTGGATTCACAGTTGACCGTAAAGTTATTGTTCTTAAAGATGCCGTAAAAGAAATCGGCTCATATAAAGCTACATTGAAGCTCCACAAAGAAGTAACTGTTGAAGTTGCTTTCGATGTAGTAGCTGAATAAGTTTTCTATTCAAAATCAATCAAGTTAAAGCCCGGTATACGAATGTATATCGGGCTTTTTTAGTGTTTATGGCATGGTATTTACCCGGCATAATTTAACCAATTTTGCAGCTATCCATTCATAAAATGATAATTTTCAACCACTTCATTTTCTAAATCTGTGGTTTGGGCACTACAGATTTTTTTCGGATAAACGGAGCATAATTATATCTCAAAGCATTATAAATACGGATGACCTTTTCCTCCGGTTCAGAGCATTTACTTATGCTTATCCATTGTTCCCTACTGTTTTGGACAACAGTTAGTACTCAACTGTCGTACTATTCAAATCGACCGTATCAATATCTTTCTTGAGGTCGGCTATACCCAAATCGACTTTCTTTTCTCTTATAATGCGCTGATATAGCACTTCTACAAAAGTCGTCAACGCCGCATTTTCAAACAAACTTTGTTGGTCTGTTATCTGATTGCATATACCTTTCTCACTCAGGTCAATCTGGTTGCCACTAAAATCACTCAAAAATCCAACACTCAAAACGGTACGCTGGCGTACTTCGTCCAGCACATTGCGATAGCTTTCAAACAAACGAAAATACCAATCTGATTTGTCTGTTTTTGGGTTGTGACGATATGTGGCTTTGAAATACATAGTGCAAAGTAAAATAGTATTTACTTACAAAAAACTTTCTGCGGGGCACTACAAAGCAATTTCAAAAAAAACTAATTTGATTTACAGGCATTTATCAATTTGAATGAACCTTTTTGGCTATAAAATAGACCAAATATGACCATTTTGGGCCAATTATGCTGCAAGATAGGTTAATTGATTAATAAATGTATTTTTACCGAATACAAATTACAACATTTAATCAAATACGAATGAAACCAACAGTTTTCGTTGAGTATTGTATTATGAAAAAGAACTATAAACTCCTAAGAAACAACTGATGAATAGAACGCTGATTTTCGCGGTTTAAGCTGATCGAAGATGCCGACTTGACGGTATTTTAAACGGATTATTAAAATGCAAGCATTTTTGATTTTGCTCTTTAATCAATACCGATTTATCGGTATTTCTAATCCGTTTTTTTATCTGTTATATAAGCGAATGCCGTCAAGTCGGCATGTTCCATCCGCGTTCCATTCTCTTTCCTTTTGTTTCATTTTATTTTTAGATTGGAATTCCCAATCTGTAATACTATTAACAAAGAGGAACAAATCTCGCAACTTGTTCCTCTTAATGATATAAAAAAAGTATTTTTTATTCTGCTTTTGGAGCTTCTTCAGCTGCAACTTCCGGAGTTTCTTCAACAGGAGTTTCAACTACTTCTTCGGCAACTGCTACCGGTTCTTCAACTACTACTTCATTAATAACCGGAACAGCTACAGGAGCGGCAGTGGCTACAGGAGCAGCGGTTTCAGCTTTTTTGGCTGAACCAGCACGACGAGTGCGGGAAGCTTTCTTGGCAGCTTTTTCTTTCAACATGTTTTCGTTGTAATCCACCAATTCGATGATACACATTTCGGCATTGTCACCAATACGGAAACCGGTACGCAAAATACGGGTATATCCTCCGGGACGATTAGCGATTTTTTGTGATACATTCTGGAACAATTCGGTTACAACTTCTTTGTTCTGCAGGTGGCTGAATACCGTACGACGTGAGTGCGTGGTATCGTCTTTCGATTTTGTCAGAAGTGGTTCTACATAAACTTGTAAAGCTTTTGCTTTAGCAAGCGTAGTAGCAATTCTCTTATGTTGAATAAGAGAAGAAGCCATATTGGACAACATCGCCTTTCTGTGAGCCGTTTTGCGGCCTAAGTGGTTAAATTTTTTATTATGTCTCATCTCTTTACTCTTTATCTAATTTATATTTAGCAATATCCATTCCGAAGGACAGATTAAGGCTTTCTAATTTTTCATCTAACTCAGTGAGCGATTTCTTGCCAAAGTTGCGGAATTTCAACAAATCGTGTTTGTGGAAGCCTGCCAACTGTCCCAATGTTTCTACATCGGCTGCTTTAAGGCAGTTCAACGCACGAACTGAAAGTTCGAGGTCTGTAAGCTTGGTTTTCAACAATTGACGCATGTGAAGAATTTCTTCATCAAATTCATCACCACTTTCAGTTTCTGAAATTTCCATCGATATTTTCTCATCTGAGAACAACATAAAGTGGTGAATCAGAATTTTAGCAGCTTCTTTCAACGCTTCTTTTGGATGAATTGAACCATCGGTACTGATTTCGAGTACTAATTTTTCATAATCGGTAACTTGTTCCACACGAAAGTTTTCAATACTATATTTCACGTTACGGATAGGTGTGAAAATTGCATCGATTGGAATAACACCCAATTCAGAGTTGTTCACTTTATTATCTTCGGCAGGCACATACCCGCGGCCCTTATTCACAGTTATGTCGATGCTGAAATTAGCTGATGAATCAAGTTCGCAAATAACCAGTTTGGGATTCAACACCTCAAAACCTGTAAAATATTTACCTATATCGCCGGCTTTGAATGCAGTTGCACCGTTCACGTTGATAGTTACTTTTTCATTTTCAATATCTTCAACAATCTGTTTGAAACGTACTTGTTTCAGGTTCAGAATAATGTTGGTAACATCGTCAATCACACCCGGAATAGTTGAATACTCGTGATCTATTCCTTCAATTTTGATGGAAGTGATAGCGAAACCTTCAAGTGAAGACAAGAGAATTCGGCGCAAAGCATTACCTATTGTAATACCGTAACCGGGTTCCAACGGACGGAATTCAAATTTACCTTGAAATGCGTCAGCTTCCAACATGATTACCTTTTCAGGTTTTTGAAATGCTAATATAGCCATGGTTTCACTTATTATTTAGAGTACAACTCAACGATTAATTGTTCTTTGATATTTTCAGGAATATCTTCGCGTTCAGGGATGTGCAGGTATGTACCCGACAAGCTGGCTGCGTTATATTCAATCCATGGATATTTGCTGTGATTAAAACCATTCAACGAAGCTGCAATAACTTCCATTGATTTGTTTTTTTCACGAACAGCAATCACCTGGCCAGCACGTACATGATAAGAAGCAATGTTTACCACTTTACCATCAACGGTAATGTGTTTGTGACTTACCAACTGACGGGCACCTGAACGTGTAGGAGCAAATCCTAAACGGAAAACGATGTTGTCCAATCTTGATTCCAATAATTGTAACAATACTTCACCGGTTACACCTTTGGTGCGTTGTGCTTTTTCGTACAAGTTGCGGAATTGTTTTTCTAACACGCCATAAGTGTATTTAGCTTTTTGTTTTTCGCGCAACTGAATACCGTATTCCGATGTTTTTTTGCGACGACCCTGACCGTGTTGTCCGGGAGGATAATTCTTTTTAGACAATACTTTGTCTGGTCCGAAAATAGCTTCACCGAATTTACGTGCTATTCTTGACTTTGGTCCAATATATCTTGCCATTGTTTATTTTTTGTTTTTTTAATTGTTATGTGTTCCACACGCTCTTACCCATCGAAAAATTTCACAGCCGCGATTGCTGAGAGGTTAAATGCAATCAAATTCTTATTTCCGAAAGATCCCTCTGCGCTGGAGATGAATTATACTCTACGACGTTTTGGAGGACGACAACCGTTGTGTGGAAGTGGTGTAACGTCAACAATTTCGGTTACTTCAATTCCGGCACCGTGAACGGTACGTATAGCTGATTCACGTCCGTTACCCGGACCCTTTACGTAGGCTTTTACTTTTTTCAAACCTAAATCTGCTGCCACTTTGGAGCAGTCCTGAGCAGCCATTTGTGCTGCATACGGAGTGTTTTTCTTTGAGCCGCGGAATCCCATCTTACCTGCTGATGACCAGGAAATAACCTGTCCGTCGCCATTAGTAAGTGTAACAATAATGTTGTTAAATGATGAATGTACGTGCAATTGACCTACACCGTCTACTTTAACGACTCTTTTCTTGGCTGCAACTGTTTTCTTTGCCATATTATTTTGATAAATTATTTAGCTTTTCTAAAATTCGCTAACAGTTAAACCTTATTTAGTTGCTTTTTTCTTGTTAGCAACTGTTTTCTTTTTACCTTTACGTGTACGAGCGTTATTCTTCGTACTTTGTCCTCTCAATGGGAGGCCGATACGGTGACGTACTCCACGGTAGCAACCAATATCCATCAAACGTTTGATGTTCAATTGCACTTCCGAACGAAGATCGCCTTCTACCTTAAACCCGGCACCAATGATTTCACGGATTTTAGCTGCTTGGTCGTCAGTCCAGTCCTTAACCTTGATGTCGACATCAACACCGGCCGATTCTAAAATCTTTTTTGCACTACTGCGACCTATTCCGTAGATATAAGTCAATCCAACTTCCCCACGTTTATTCTGGGGTAAATCTACTCCGACAATTCTTATAGCCATAAACTATTTTTTCTTAAAATTAAATTAACCTTGACGTTGTTTAAACTTAGGATTCTTTTTGTTGATAACATACAAGCGACCCTTTCTACGAACTATTTTACAATCGTCCGTGCGCTTTTTTACAGATGCTCTTACTTTCATGATGATTATAAGCCCCCTAAATCCCCCAAAGGGGGACTTACCAACTATCTGGAGCCATTTAAATAGTTGGGATATTATTTAATTTTTTATTTATTACTAAATTTACTATCTCTTAAGCCTCTTCTTTGGGGAGGTTGGAGGGGCTTTATTATTTGTATCTAAATGAGATTCTGCCCTTTGACAAATCGTAAGGCGACATTTCAACTTTTACTTTATCGCCGGGTAAAATTTTGATATAATGCATACGCATTTTACCGGAGATATGAGCTGTGATTACGTGACCGTTTTCCAACTCTACACGAAACATGGCATTCGATAATGCTTCGATGATCTTACCATCTTGTTCAATTGCTGTTTGCTTGGCCATTTTTAAATTTACAATTTACAATTTCATAATTTCCAATTGGCTGAATCTTTTGTATTTACTACCGACTAAAAACTACTAACTTGTAACTTAATTTATATTGCTTTGATTCCTAAAACCTGTTCTATATATTCAAAACTTGACAGAATGTCCGCCTTACCGCGCCTTATTGCAATCGAATGTTCGAAATGCGCCGAAGGTTTACGGTCTATTGTTCGGGTTGTCCATCCATCTTTTTCGAATACCAGGTTGCGGCTGCCCATGTTTATCATAGGCTCAATGGCAATAGTCATTCCCGATTTCAGCATGATACCGTTTCCCTTGCGACCATAATTCGGAACTTCAGGAGCTTCATGCAGGTTTCGCCCTACACCATGTCCAATCATTTCACGAACTACCGTGTAACCCCTGGCTTCACAATGGCTTTGAATGGCATTAGCCACATCACCTAGTCTGCGACCTTCCTGACTTTGCTCAATACCTTTGTAAAGCGATTCCTTGGTTGTACGCAGCAAGTCAACAATTTCAGGTTTCACATCACCCACACAAAATGTGTAAGCAGAATCTCCGTGAAAACCATTTTTGTAAACTCCGCAATCCACCGAAATTATATCTCCGTCTTCGAGAAATACTTTTTCATTTGGAATTCCGTGAACAACCTGTTCGTTGACAGATGTACAAATTGATTTGGGATAGCCACTGTAACCGAGAAAACCCGGTACAGCACCGTTATCTTTTATAAATTCGTATGCCACTTTATCAAGCTGTTCGGTACTTACACCCGGTTGAATCAGTTTTGCAAGTTCAGCTAACGTTTTAGCTACTATTTGATTACTGATACGAAGCAATTCAATTTCTTCGTCAGATTTCAGAAAAATCATTCCTTTCAAAATTAATAGGCTGAAGCTCCACCGGTACGTCCTTTAATACGTCCCGATTTAAGCAATCCATCATAATGGCGCATCAACAGGTGACTTTCAATTTGTTGAAGTGTATCGAGCACAACACCTACCAAAATAAGCAGTGAAGTTCCACCGAAAAATGCAGCAAATCCCTGATTGATACCGATAATACGTGCAAAAGCAGGCATTATAGCCACAAGAGCTAAAAATATAGAACCGGGCAAGGTAATGCGCGACATAATCAAATCTAAATATTCCGATGTGCGTTTACCCGGTTTAATACCCGGAATAAATCCGTTATTACGTTTCATTTCTTCAGCCATCTGAGTCGGGTTGATAGTGATAGCAGTGTAGAAATACGTGAACACTACAATCAGAAGTCCGAATACCAGATTATACCAAAAACCGGTGTTATCCATAAATGCTCCTACAAATCCACGCATTGATTCTGATTTAGAGAAACCAACCAGCGTGATAGGAATAAACATGATTGCCTGAGCAAAAATGATAGGCATTACACCTGCTGCATTTATTTTCAAAGGTATGTACTGACGTACACCACCGTATTGTTTGTTACCAACTACACGTTTTGCATATTGTACCGGAATTTTGCGTGTTCCCTGAACCAACAGAATAGAGGCAGCAATAACGAGTAATAGTATAATAAGCTCACCAAGGAACATAACCAAACCACCGGCTCCATCTTTTCGCAAAGCGAATTCCTGAACGATAGCTCCCGGGAAACGGGCAATGATACCTACCAAAATGATAAATGAAATACCGTTACCGATACCTTTATCAGTGATACGCTCACCAAGCCACATTACAAACATACTTCCACCGCACAATATCAGTGTTGAAGATATAGTGAACCAAAAACCACCCGGCATTGCTGAACCTGCCTGAGCAAGCTGTACGCTAAGGTTTACCAGATAAGAAGGACCCTGTAATAACAAGATACCTACAGTCAGGTAACGGGTATATTGATTCATTTTACGACGACCACTTTCGCCTTCACGCTGCATTTTCTGAAAATAAGGTACAGCTATGGTAAGCAACTGGATAACAATTGAAGCCGAAATATACGGCATGATTCCAAGCGCAAATACCGATGCATTGTGAAAAGCACCACCCGAAAACATATCAAGCAATGCCAGCAAACCACCCTGAGTTTGTGACTTCAACGCAGTTAATGCTGCCGGATCAATACCCGGAAGTACAATGAAAGAACCGAAACGATAAATCATTACAAGCAAGATAGTTGTAAGCAATCGGCTGCGGAGATCTTCAATCTTCCAGATATTTTGAATTGTTTCTATGAGTTTCTTCATGGTCTGTTACAATTTTACTACAGTTCCACCTGCGGCTACAATAGCCTCTTCAGCTGATTTTGAGAACGCGTTGGCCTCAACATCAATTTTCACTGTCAAAACACCTTTACCCAAAATCTTCACCAAAGCAGTTTTTGATAAGAAACCAGCTTCTCTGAATTCAACCAAACCAATTTTAGTCAATTTTTTTGATTCAGCAATAATTTGTAAAGTCTCCAGATTGATTGCTTTAAATTCTACACGGTTTACATTTTTGAAACCAAATTTAGGCAAACGGCGTTGAATAGGCATCTGACCTCCTTCAAAACCGATTTTTTTGGAATATCCTGAACGTGATTTTTGTCCTTTGTGCCCTTGAGTAGAAGTTCCGCCTAATCCTGATCCGGTACCACGTCCGATTCGTTTTCTGGTAAAAGTTGAACCTGCTGCTGGGGTTAAATTACTTAAATTCATATCTTTTTTTTTAAAGAGTCTTAGAATAATATTATTTGATTACTTCAACCAAGTGTTTCACTTTGTTTACCATACCCAAAATTTGAGGGGTAGCTTCGTGTTCTACTACGGCTTGCATTTTCTTCAAACCCAATGCTTCCAAAGTCAGTTTTTGAGTTTTTGGAGATTTGATTTTACTGCGAACTTGTTTAATTTTTATCGTTGCCATAATGTTGTTGATTTATCCGTTAAACACTGTATCAAGTGAAACACCTCTGTTTTGAGCTACCATGTTTGCATCACGCAATTCACTTAAAGCTACAATAGTTGCTTTTACAAGGTTGTGTGGGTTCGACGAACCTTTTGACTTAGCCAAAACGTCGGTGATACCTACACTTTCGAGTACTGCACGCATAGCACCACCGGCTTTTACTCCGGTACCGTGCGAAGCAGGGCTGATAAATACCTGAGCACCACCAAATTTTGCAATTTGTTCGTGAGGAATAGTTCCTCTCAACAAAGGTACTTTAATCAAGTTTTTCTTAGCAGCTTCAGTTCCTTTAGCAATAGCGGCAGTTACCTCACCGGCTTTACCAAGTCCCCAACCTACAATTCCATCTTCATTCCCAACCACTACGATTGCCGAAAAGCTGAAGGTACGTCCCCCTTTTGTAACCTTAGTTACACGGTTAACAGCTACCAATCTGTCTTTCAATTCCAAATCGTTGGTCGATTTTACTTTATTCATATTTGTTGCCATACTTGATTAAAATTTAAGACCAGCTTCGCGAGCAGCGTCAGCTAATTGTTTAACTCTACCATGATACAAATAACCGTTACGGTCGAATACCACTTCTGTAATTCCGGCTTCTTTAGCAACTTTAGCTACCAATGCGCCTACTTTAGCAGCTTGTTCTATTTTAGTTACTTTTTCTTTCAAACCAAGCGAAGAGGCTGCAGCCAGAGTTACACCGGTTACGTCGTCAATTAATTGAGCGTAAATCTGGGTATTACTTCTGAACACAGTCATACGTGGTTTTTGAGCAGTTCCTGTCACTTTATGACGGATATGTGCTTTTATTCTTGTTCTTCTTTCTAAATTTGTTGACATAATTTCACAAGTTTACGTAAATTATTTTTTAGCCGCAGATTTACCTGCTTTACGGCGAAGTACTTCACCCTGAAATTTAACACCTTTTCCTTTGTAAGGTTCCGGTTTACGGAATGAACGTATTTTGGCACAAACCTGACCAAGCAATTGTTTGTCGCAGCTTTCCAAAATTACAATTGGATTCTGGTTACGTTCACTTTTGGTTTCAATCTTAATATCTGCAGGTAATCCCATAAAAATATTGTGAGTATAACCTAATGCAAATTCAAGCACCTGACCCTGATTGGATACACGGTAACCAACACCTACAAGTTCCATGGTTTTTTTATAACCTTCTGAAACTCCAACTACCATATTTGAAATCAACGAACGGTAAAGACCGTGGAATGCACGATTTTGTTTTTCGTCATCGGGACGGCTAACTGTACAAACGCTGCCTTCAACTGTTATAGTGATATTTGGATCTACTACTTGAGTTAATGTTCCTTTTGGTCCCTTCACGGTAACCAAAGTATCCTGCACAGTGATTGTTACACCTGCCGGTACGCTAATGGGTTGTTTTCCTATTCTTGACATTCTTCTTTCCTCCTATTAATAAATGTAACAAATTACTTCACCACCTATGTTTAAGTCGGCTGCTTCTTTGTTGGTCATCACACCTTTAGAAGTGGTAAGAATAGCAATTCCCAATCCGTTCAATACACGTGGCATATCTTTGTGACCAACGTATTGACGTAAACCCGGAGTTGACACTCTGATCATTTTTTTGATCGAGTTAACTTTATTAACCGAATCGTACTTCAGAGCTATTTTAATGGTGCCCTGTGGTCCATCTTCTACAAACTTGTAGTTAAGAATATAGCCTTTTTCGTGCAATATCCTTGTGATTTCTTTTTTCAAATTCGATGCTGGAACTTCAACCACACGGTGGCCGGCTTTGATAGCATTCCGCAATCTCGTAAGATAATCTGCAATTGGATCTGTCATATTTGTTGTTTTTAAATTGATCCCGTCTACCGGGACAATATTTAATTATTTACTATTTAATTATTTACCATTTACAATTTCAAATTATGATTCACAGATACAAAAAATGGTAAATGGTAAATCATAAAATGGTAAATTTGTTTACCAAGATGCTTTCTTAATTCCGGGGATTAAACCGTTGGATGCCATTTCGCGGAACTGAATACGTGAAATACCAAACTGACGCATATATCCTTTTGGACGACCTGTGATTTTGCAACGATTGTGCAAACGTACTGGTGAAGCATTTTTTGGTAATGCCTGAAGTCCTTCGTAGTTACCGTCAGCAATCAGTTTTTCGCGTTTTGCAGCGTATTTAGCAACCAGTTTGGCTCTTTTTACCTCACGGGCTTTCATTGATTCTTTTGCCATTGTATATCTATGTATTAGTTTTTCTTAAATGGTAATCCGAATTCTTTCAACAAAGCAAAACCTTCTTCGTCAGTCTGAGCTGTAGTTACGAAAGTAATGTTCATACCCAACATGCGGGATATAGCATCAATGTTGATTTCAGGGAAAATAATTTGCTCAGTAATACCAAGTGTATAATTTCCACGTCCATCCAGTTTATTTTCGATACCTTTGAAGTCACGAACACGTGGAAGAGCCACTTTTACAAGGCGTTCCATAAATTCATACATACGTTCGCCACGTAATGTTACACGAACACCGATAGGCATTTTTTTACGCAACTTGAAGTTCGAAATATCTTTCTTAGAGATAGTTGCAACTGCTTTCTGACCGGTAATAGTAGTCATTTCGTTGATAGCTACTTCGATAATTTTTTTATCTGCAACAGCTATACCCAATCCCTGGTTAAGAACTATTTTTTCGAGTTTTGGGGCTTGCATCACCGAAGTGTAGCCAAACTCTTTCATTAAGATCGGAACGATACGTTCTCTGTAATCTTGTTTTAAACTTGCTGTATTCATCTTAAATCTCTCCTCCTGATTTTTTAGAAATACGCACTAATTTACCTTCTGCATTCAATTTGCGTCCTACACGTACTGGTTTACCACCTTCAGCAGGATTTAGATTTGAAATGTGAATAGATGCTTCTTTCTTGATTATTCCACCTTGAGGACTTTTCGCGTTAGGCTTGGTGCTCTTTGAGACCAAATTAACACCTTCTACGATTGCGCGTTGTTCTTTCACAAGAACTTCCAACACGCGACCGGTTTTTCCTTTGCTGGAGCCGGCATTTACGTAAACGGTATCACCTTTTTTGATATGTAATTTACTCATCACTGTTTGTTTTTTCGAAGATTAAAGCACTTCCGGTGCAAGTGATATGATTTTCATATTTGTAGCACGCAATTCACGGGCTACAGGGCCGAAGATACGGCTTCCGCGGATTTCACCGGCATTGTTCAACAATACACAGGCGTTATCGTCAAAACGAATGTATGAACCGTCCGCACGGCGAACTTCTTTTTTGGTACGAACAACTACCGCTTTCGATACAATACCTTTTTTGATATCGGCCGAAGGGATAACGCTTTTTACAGCTACAACGATGATATCGCCGAGTGTTGCATAGCGTTTGCTTGTACCTCCTAATACGCGTATACAAAGAGCTTCTTTGGCTCCACTGTTATCCGCTACTATGAGTCTTGATTCTGCTTGTATCATAATTACTTAACTCTTTCGATAATTTCAGTTAATCTCCATCTTTTTAATTTACTCAGCGGACGGGTTTCCATGATGCGTACAGTGTCGCCAATGTTGCACTCGTTCTTTTCGTCATGAGCATGATATTTCTTGGTCTTATTTACGAATTTTCCGTAAATAGGGTGTTTTTCTTTCCATTTCACAGCCACAGTAATGGATTTATCCATTTTGTTGCTGAATACTACACCCGTTCTTTCTTTTCTTAAATTTCTTGTTTCCATCAGGATCTGAATTTTATTTATTAATTTCTCTGACGCAACTCAGTAGCAAGACGTGCGATAGTTCTGCGAACCTCTTTGATTTGCAACGGATTATCGAGTGGAGAAATGGCATGATTCAATTTAAGACGTACCAAATGTTCTTTTTCAACATCCATGCGCTCCTGAATCTCTTTGTTGTTTAATTCTTTAATTTCTCTTGTTTTCATTTTCCTTACACATTTTGAGAGGTGAAATCATAATCGCGTCTCACTACAAATTTAGTAGTTACCGGTAATTTTTGAGCAGCCAGACGCAATGCTTCTTTAGCTATTTCAAACGATACGCCTTCTACTTCGAACAACATACGACCCGGAGTAACAGGAGCCACGAATCCTTCGGGAGCACCTTTACCTTTACCCATACGTACCTCAGCAGGTTTCTTAGTGATAGGTTTATCAGGGAATACGCGAATCCAGATCTGACCCTGACGTTGCATATAACGAGTTACAGCAATACGGGCGGCCTCAATTTGACGACCAGTCAACCATTTAGACTCTAAAGATTTTATTCCAAAAGAACCGAACGCCAACTGATTACCTCTTTGGGCATTTCCTTTCATGCGCCCCTTCTGCTGTCTCCTGAACTTTGTTTTTTTAGGTTGTAACATAATTTCCTTAAATCAAATTCATTTATAACAGTTATTTATTTCTTTTTTTAAAACCACCTTTACGGTCGCCACGGTCGTTGCGATCTTTGCGATCTCCACGGTCGTTGTTGTAACGATCACCACCGCGAGAAGCCTCTTTGGTAGCTGTAAAGTTTGGAGCTAAGTCTTTCTTACCATAGATTTCGCCACGGCAAATCCATACTTTGATACCAATCAACCCTACTTTGGTCAATGCCTCAGCGTGAGCATAATCAATGTCAGCTCTCAAGGTATGAAGTGGAGTTCTTCCTTCTTTATACATTTCCGAACGTGCCATTTCAGCACCATTCAAACGACCTGAACACATAATTTTGATACCTTCAGCTCCCATACGCATAGTAGAGGCAATAGCCATCTTGGTAGCGCGACGGTAAGCAATTTTACCTTCAACCTGACGAGCAACGTTGTTTGCAACGATTACTGCATCCAGTTCAGGGCGTTTAATTTCGAAGATATTGATTTGTACTTCTTTGTCAGTAATTTTCTTCAACTCTTCTTTCAGTTTATCAACTTCCTGACCACCTTTACCGATAATAATACCGGGACGGGCTGTACAAACAGTGATAGTTACCAGTTTCAATGTACGTTCGATAACAATACGCGATACGCTTGCTTTTGCCAGACGGGCATTGAGATATTTTCTGATTTTGTGGTCTTCAAGTATGGTATCACCATAATTGTTTCCGCCATACCAGTTTGAATCCCATCCACGAATGATTCCTAAACGGTTACTAATTGGATTAATTTTTTGTCCCATCGAGCAATTTAATTTTGGTTATCGTTAGTATTTTTGCTATCTACAAATATAGTTACGTGGTTCGAGCGTTTGCGGATACGGTAGCCACGTCCCTGAGGAGCAGTGCGTAAACGTTTTAGCATAGTTGCTGAATCCACAGCAATTCCACTTACATATAAGTTAGCGTTGTCAGCTTTTTGTTCCGTTTTGGTTTCCCAGTTGGCAATAGCTGATTTCAGCAGTTTTTCTAATCTTCCTGAAGCTTCTTTTGACGAAAACTTCAGTACACTCAAAGCTTTGTTCACTTCCATGCCACGAATCATATCGGCCACAAGGCGCATCTTGCGTGGTGAGGTTGGAACTCCGTTGAGCTTAGCAAAATAAAGAGTCTTATTTTCTTCTTTTCTTGCGTCGGCTGATATTTTTTTTCTTGCACCCATTTTTATGAAATGTTTATTTTTTCTGTTTTAAAATTTCAATGGATTATTTCTTCTTACCGCCGTGACCACGGAAGTTACGGGTTGGTGAGAATTCTCCAAGTTTGTGTCCTACCATATTTTCGGTTACGTATACGGGGATAAACTTGTTACCATTGTGAACTGCAATTGTGTGACCTACAAAGTCAGGTGATATCATTGAAGCACGAGCCCATGTTTTGATAACGGTCTTTTTTCCGCTTTCATTCATGGCTAAAACTTTACTCTCAAGCTTCAGGTGGATGTATGGTCCTTTTTTTAATGAACGGCTCATATTATTTACTTATTTCTTCGATTATTTTTTCTTTCTTTCAATAATATATTGACTCGACTGTTTCTTTGGAGCACGTGTTTTGTACCCTTTAGCTAACAAGCCTTTGCGAGAACGTGGGTGTCCTCCTGAAGAACGGCCTTCACCACCACCCATGGGGTGATCAACCGGATTCATAACAACACCACGAACGCGTGGACGACGTCCAAGCCAACGTGAGCGACCTGCTTTTCCTGATCTTTCCAATGCGTGATCAGAGTTTCCAACGCTTCCGATAGTAGCTTTACAAGTTGCAAGAATCTTGCGAACCTCACCCGAAGGCAATTTGATAATAGCATACTTTTCTTCGCGTGAAGTAAGCTGAGCAAATGTTCCGGCCGAGCGTACCATCGCAGCACCTTGTCCCGGGCGTAATTCAATGTTGTGAATAATAGTTCCCAATGGAATGTTTTGCAAAGGCAATGAATTTCCAACTTCGGGAGCTGCATCAGCACCTGAAACAACAATCTGATCAACCTGCAATCCGTTTGGTGCAAGAATGTATGTTTTTTCCCCATCAGCATAATAAAGCAATGCAATACGTGCCGAACGATTCGGATCGTACTCAATTGATTTTACTGTTGCGGGAACACCGTCTTTGTTGCGTTTAAAGTCAATTACTCTATATTTCTTCTTGTGTCCGCCACCTAGGTAGCGCATGGTCATTTTACCATCATGGTTACGACCTCCGGATTTTGATCCGCCTACAACAAGAGATTTCTCAGGTGCGCTCGCAGTAATTGTGTCGAACGTACCTATAATCTTGTGTCTTTGCCCCGGTGTTGTGGGTCTTAGTTTACGTACAGCCATTTATATTTAATTTACTATTTATCTATTTACCATTTCAAATTCCATTTCAACAAAATTGTAAATGGTCAATGAAAAAATTGTAAATGTTAGATGTTGCTATAAAAATCAATTTTTTCTCCTTCTTTTACTGTAACGATAGCTTTTTTGTAAGCTGACGATTTACCTTTGATTGCACCACCTTTTGTAAAACGGCTTTTGTTTTTTGGGGCAACAATAAGTGTATTAATATCTTCTACAGTAACATCATACATAGCTTCTACAGCCTGTTTGATCTCAATTTTGTTGGCATCTTTTTGAACTCTAAAGCCATAGCGGTTCAGTTTGTCGCCCAGCTGAGTCATCTTTTCTGTAACGATTGGTTTAATGATAATTCCCATTTCTGTACCTCCTTATGCTTTAAAAATTTGTTCAACTGCAGCAACCGCATCTTCAGTAAAGACAAGCGATTTGGCATTAAGCACTATGTAAGTGTTTAATTCCGAAACTGTTACGACTTTTGCCTTTGGCAAATTTCGAGCCGACAAATATACGTTATTATTTGCATTTGCTAAAACAATTAGTGGTTTTTTATCGACCACCTGCAAACTTTTAGTCATTGCTACAAAATCTTTTGTTTTTGGAGCTTCAAAGTTCAGGTTTTCAACCACTGTAATTGCACTGCCAATAGCTTTATAACTTAAAGCTGATTTACGGGCAAGTTGTTTTAGTTTTTTATTCAGTTTGAAGCTGTAATCGCGGGGTGTTGGGCCGAACATACGACCACCACCTACACGTACACCTGATTTGATGTCACCCGGACGGGCACCGCCTCCACCTTTCTGACGACCAAGTTTGCGGGTTGAACCTGACAACTGGCTACGGCCTTTTGACGAGTGTGTTCCCTGACGTTGGTTAGCCAAATATTGTTTCACATCTAAATAAATAGCATGGTCATTTGGCTCAATACCGAAGATAGCATCGTTAAGCGATACTTTTCTTCCTGTGTCTTCTCCTTTAATATTTACTATATTCAGTTCCATGTTATTTATTGATGATTACGATTGAACCTTTAGCACCCGGTACTGAACCTTTGATTAAAACCAAATTGTGTTCCGGAATTACTTTTAATACCTGTAGGTTTTGAATAGTTACCTGATCACCACCCATACGGCCACCCATACGCATACCTTTGAATACGCGTGAAGGATATGATGAAGCTCCTAATGAACCCGGCGCACGTAAACGGTTGTGCTGACCGTGAGTAGCTTGTCCTACCCCACCGAAACCATGACGTTTTACAACACCCTGGAATCCTTTACCTTTTGAAGTTCCTACTACGTCAACAAACGTATCGGCTTCAAACATTTCGCAGGTGATAGCATCACCCAATTTGAATTCACTTTCGAATCCTTTGAACTCAACCAAGTGTCTCTGAGGTGCTACTCCGGCTGCTTTGAAAATTCCGGCTTCCGCTTTGTTGGTGTGTTTTTCAGTCTTTGTCTGAAAACCTACCTGTACAGCTTCGTAACCGTCAGTTTCTACAGTTTTAATTTGAGTAACAACACAAGGACCTGCTTCGATAACAGTGCATGGTACATTTTTACCATCGGCACTGAAAACGGATGTCATTCCGATTTTTTTTCCTAATAATCCTGGCATTTCAATTGTTGTTTATTAGTAAACAAGGTGACAAGGAAACAAGTACACAAGGTACTCAATATCCAATTTCCTATTTACATTATTGTTATAATTTTCTCTTTTTTGGAAATCCCTTTACTTGCAAACCTCTAAGACTTGTACTCAAGTTTCCTTGAACCCTCGTTTACTTGTTTACTAGTACCCTCGTTTCCTGAATTCCTACACTTTGATTTCTACTTCTACCCCACTTGGCAATTCAAGTTTCATCAGTGCATCAACGGTTTTGCTTGTTGAGCTGTAAATGTCGATCAGGCGTTTGTAAGAACAAAGTTCGAACTGTTCACGTGATTTTTTATTTACGAAAGTAGCACGGTTAACAGTAAAAATACGTTTGTGAGTTGGCAATGGAATTGGACCACTTACTACTGCACCGGTAGCTTTTACTGTCTTTACGATTTTTTCAGCTGATTTGTCAACCAAATTGTGATCGTAAGATTTTAATTTAATTCTGATTTTTTGACTCATTGTCGTTTTTTATTTATTTGTTTTATAAACTGTTTGAATCTCCCGATAAGAGTCATTCACTATCAGGTGACTCAACAATTCTCGTTTTTTCTTTTACTATTGACTATAAACTGTCAACTATAAACTATTAAAGTAATTCTACCTTACCTTTAGCTTCTGCCACAACCACTTTCGCAATTGCATTAGTTACTTCGGCATAGTGATCGAATTCCATTGAAGACGTTGCACGACCCGAAGAAATAGTACGTAAAGCAGTTACATATCCGAATGTTTCAGAAAGTGGCACTTTAGCTTTTACAATTCTTGCTCCTGTACGGCTCGATTCCATACCTTCAACCTGTCCGCGACGTTTGTTTAAGTCACCAATCACATCACCCATGCTTTCTTCCGGTGTAACAACCTCCATTTTCATGATTGGTTCCAACAATACCGGTTTAGCTTTGGCACAAGCTGATTTATAGGCAAGCGAGGCACAAATTTCGAATGACAACTGATCTGAATCGACTGCGTGGAATGAACCATCTAATACAGTTACTTTCAGACTATCCAGTGGGAAACCTGCTAATACACCATTTTTCATGGCAGCAGCAAAACCTTTTTGGATAGAAGGGATAAATTCTTTAGGAATGTTACCACCTTTTACCATGTCAACGAATTGAAGACTTCCACCTTCAAAATCTTTATCTCTTGGTTCAACTTTTACAATCATATCGGCAAACTTACCACGACCACCCGATTGTTTCTTATAAGTTTCGCGTAACTGAACTGCCTGAGTAATAGCTTCTTTGTAAGACACCTGTGGACGACCCTGATTACATTCAACCTTGAACTCACGTTTCAGACGGTCGATAATGATTTCGAGGTGAAGTTCACCCATACCACTAATAATTGTCTGACCTGATTGTTCTTCAGTATGAACAGTAAAGGTTGGATCTTCTTCGGCCAATTTAGCCAATCCCATTCCTAATTTATCAAGATCTTTCTGAGTTTTAGGCTCAATAGAGATACCGATTACAGGTAATGGGAAATCCATCGATTCCAAAGTAATCTGGTGGTTTTCGTCACACAATGTATCACCGGTACGAATATCTTTAAATCCTACACCCGCACCAATATCACCTGCTGAAATTAATTCAACGGCGTTTTGTTTGTTGGAGTGCATTTGGAAAATACGTGAAATACGTTCTTTCTTTTCAGAGCGTGTGTTATAAACATACGAACCTGCAGGAAGCTGGCCTGAGTACACTCTGAAGAAACACAAACGACCTACATAAGGGTCAGTTGCAATCTTAAATGCTAACGCACACAATGGTTCTCTTGCATCAGGGTGACGAACAACCTGTTTTTCAGGATCACGTGGATCAAAACCAATTGTTTCCGGAGTATCAAGCGGACTTGGCAAATAAGCACAAACTGCATCAAGCATAGTCTGAACTCCTTTGTTTTTAAATGCCGAACCACAAATAATAGGATTAATTTCCATTGAAAGTGTGGCTTTGCGGATAGCTACCTGAATTTCTTCCACTGTAATAGTGCTAGGATCATCAAAGTATTTTTCCATCAAAACGTCATCATATTCAGCAACGATTTCGAGCATTTTATCTCTCCATTCCTGAGCTTCTTCCAATAAGTCTGCCGGAATTTCTTCCACATCATATTGAGCACCCATCGATTCATCGTGCCAAAGAATGGCTTTCATCTTCACTAAATCGATAACGCCTTTGAATTTTTCTTCAGCACCAATTGGAATTTGAATAGGGCATGGTTTTGCTCCCAATACCGCTTTAATCTGACGAACAACTTCGTAAAAATCTGCACCTGAACGGTCCATTTTGTTTACGAAACCGATACGCGGTACATTATATTTGTCGGCCTGACGCCACACTGTTTCCGATTGAGGCTCAACACCACCAACAGCACAGAATGTAGCAACAGCACCATCCAGAATACGTAATGAACGCTCCACCTCAACGGTAAAGTCAACGTGTCCCGGAGTGTCAATTAAATTGATCTTGTATTTATCACCTTCATAGTCCCACGAAGTAGTGGTAGCAGCCGAAGTAATGGTAATACCACGTTCCTGCTCCTGTTCCATCCAGTCCATAGTAGCCGCACCATCATGTACTTCACCAATTTTATGAGTCAAACCGGTGTAGAACAGAATACGCTCGGAAGTAGTTGTCTTTCCGGCGTCGATATGCGCCATGATACCGATATTTCTGTTATAACTTAAATCTCCTTTAGCCATTTTTTACTTTAAATTTCTTTTTATACCTTATTTACGCTTTCAATTAAAATCTGAAGTGTGCAAATGCGCGGTTAGCTTCAGCCATACGGTGCATATCTTCCTTACGTTTGAATGCGCCACCCTGGTTATTGAATGCGTCAACGATTTCGGCAGCCAATTTATCGGCCATCGAGCGTCCTCCACGTTTGCGGGAGTATAATATAAGATTTTTCATTGAAATGGATTCTTTGCGGTCTGCACGAATCTCAGTTGGAACCTGGAATGTAGCACCACCCACACGACGAGATTTTACTTCTACAAGTGGGGTTATGTTTTCAAGAGCTTTTTTCCAGATTTCGAGTGGGGATTTTTCTTCGTTAGGTAACTTGTTTTTTACTGTTTCCAACGATGAATAGAAAATGTCGAAGGCAGTTGATTTCTTGCCATCATACATAAGGTGGTTTACAAATTTTGTAACCATCGATTCATTGAAAATCGGATCAGGTAATACGACCCTCTTTTTTGGTTTCGATTTTCTCATTTTTCTTAAAAATTTCCGTTTTTTGTTTTTTTGGTTGCTTCTAGTCTTACTTCAACGACTCCTCCGAGTCATTTACTCAACCTTTCATCTGCTACCTTAAAACGCAAACAAGTGTTTAAACTTGATTTTGTTAGTTTTTTTTTGAAAGGGAATTTAAACTGATTGTATACAGTTTTAAATAAAGAATGTCTTTAAGTCCCCTATGGGGGATTTAGGGGGCTTTCTTATTTCTTTTTACCTTTAACCGGTGCGCCTTTTGCTGCTGGCTGTCCTGGTTTTGGGCGTTTGGCTCCGTATTTCGAACGACGTTGCGTACGACCGTTAACTCCTGCTGTATCGAGTGTTCCACGAACTACGTGATAACGTACTCCCGGAAGGTCTTTTACACGACCACCACGAACCATTACGATTGAGTGTTCCTGCAAGTTATGGCCTTCGCCCGGAATGTATGCATTCACTTCTTTCTGGTTAGTCAAACGTACACGGGCAACTTTACGCATAGCCGAATTCGGTTTTTTTGGAGTCGTAGTGTACACACGAACACACACACCGCGACGCTGTGGACATGAATCCAACGCTGGCGATTTGCTCTTGTCAATGAGTTCTGCTCTTCCTTTTCTAACTAATTGCTGAATTGTAGGCATTTTAATTTGTTTTTATTTCTGTAACTGCTTTATTTTTATCCATTTGGATTTTTAGCCAAAACGGGTTGCAAAGATAGACATTATTTTTTAATTAGCAATACGCCTTTGGAAAATATTTTTATATCTTTCTGAAAACGTTTTACACAGGGCATTTCCGAATGCTGAACAACTGAAGATGAACTATTTATCAGTGGCAGTTGATAGTTGGCAGTTGATAATTTATAGTTGACGGTTGACAAACAGTTTATCACTAACCATTAATCACTAACCACTAACCATTAATCACTGGCATCGCCTCCGGATAATCAAACAATACAAAAAATCCCTGCCAACTTCACAGCCAGCAAGGAATCTTTTTGAATAGCAAAACAAACTATCCCATTAAATCTGTGGATGGAGTGCAGTCAATCTGATAAAAACTGACTTTGATGCTTTACCCGCATCTTCACTCCGCACGAACACGTAACAACATTGAATATCAGATTCCTGAATACCCGGATATGAAATCAGGATAGTACCAATAGATTCTGTTCCTCGTACTTTCGTGTCAATCAGAATCTCACCCGTGTAAGTTTTTGCAATAGCTACTACTTCATCTGTTTCGTTTACCTTTGGCACACGTAATGGAGTTTTGTAACTAATGTTGATACCTTCGGCAACTATTGCTGCCTCAGTTACAGTAACAGCCGGAAGTGAACCATCCGATACTGTCAGTTTGCTGTAATCAATTACCGGATCAACACGGGTTTTATCAATTGAACCGGGCAGGTTTGCTGCCATGAAGAGCGTGTAAGGTGTTTGTCCTTCAGGCACTTCCACGAAACCGAGGTCGATTACTCCACCCCACGATTGATACTCGTCCACGATTAATTTAAAACCGCCACGATGTTTTTGCTGCGATTCGCTGTTGACGTTACGTGGTTTAAACGCCTTGGAACGTACTAAATTTTGTTTTGCACGGGTGCTTGTTACAATGTTTCCAACAGTACCACTCATCTGGCCTGTCATTGGGTTTTGGGCTACCGCCATAATCTTATTTGCAAACGATGTTAACCTGAAACAACACATTTCAAAGTGACGTTTGACAGCACAAAAATACGGCTTATAGCACACCTATACAAGCAATAAAACACGCATAATCAACTATATATCAGAATATTATAGCTTTTGAGGTCAGGTGAGCTAAAATGAGTTGAAATGAGCTAAAGCTAATATGGAAAATAACAAATTTTAGCTATTTTGAATTATTATTAATCACATTTCATTTGAATAAATTCCAACGCAATTAAACCGCTTATTATCGCATGTGAATAAATTCACACACATTTTATATCATTTTGGAGCAAGTGAATAAATTCACACGCTCATTATATCGGTCGTGGCTATGCCACTAATAAAGTTGGGAGGAGTGCAAGTCGCAAAGCAACGGACGATTTCGGAAGCGTGGCGTTTTAAGGCCATTAGGGAATAAAATAATGAGGGAGTTTCCAGCAAGTCGCATAGCGACGGGCGATATAAGTTGCGTAGGTTCTTAACCCTATGCAAAAAAAAAAGCATGTGAATAAATTCACATGCTCGCCATATAGGTCGTCGCTATGCGACTGCATGATATATTGGATTAATCTATGATTATCGCTGCATATTCCTCCTCACTTAACCCAAAATCCGGATCGACTACCATTACTTCATCGTAGGTGAGGTTGTAGAGCTTGTAAATATATTATTCTTCATCTGAAATTCGGAATTGTATTTCATAATTTTTTATGAAATTTAGTTCTTCATCTGAAAGACCATACAAAGGTGCAATAATATCATCAATTTTATCAATCAAATGCTTTGATTTGCCAATTTTATATTCTTTAAATGAATCGATATTAGCGTAACGAGTTGTTTGTCTCACATTGGCATTTCTTTCAATATCAATTAAGTATTGAGAGTAAATCTTTTCTAACAAACTAATTTTATCAGAATCTAACTTGTCTATTGGAATACTAAATGATTCTATTTCATAAGCCTTAAGATTTAGATTATCTGAAAATATTTGATAAAACCAAAAGTACAAATTGCTACTTAAAATTGCTCCAATTGACTTTGAGAATTTTTTATTTAGTGAAATTGCTCTTTCAGCGGAAGAACCAGTAGAATAATCAGTTACAACTTTAAAGTATCGACCACCTGCGAATCTGTAATAAATCTCTTTACCGTTTCTGGATAACAAGTCAATAATTTTAATTTTCTCTTTAAAAAGTTTTTTTAAAATACTTTTTTCTATTTCTAAACTGATTTTAGGATATCTTCCAATAAGTTTCACTTCCTTTATATCAATAAATTCAAGATTATCAACTAAATGCTGAAGATTAAAATTTTTACTCTTACGATACATTTTTGTTGACAATATCTTGTTCGCAGGGATATTATCTTTTTGAATAAATATGATTGATGTATTAACTACTGCATTCTCAAAAACAGGTTGAGGTCTAACAGCAAACGAAGAAACCTTTATGATACTACAATCTGATTCCAATAAACGATGGACACTTGTCATTGAGTCACTCGATGTAATTGAAATTGGAACAATAAAATGTAAATTTCCATTTATCGCTAATGAATTATGACTCATCTCTATAAATAAAGTGTATGTATCTAAAGATGCTTTTTGTATCCCTCTTATTGACTTAGCTGTTTGATAATTATCTTCAAAAAATTGTTTGTCTGTTTCACTATATTTTGCCCCATACGGTGGATTTCCAATTACAATATCAAATCCAACTTTTTCAGCTACTTGCTCATTCATTATTTCCGGAAAGTCAAGTTTCCAATCGAAGAAATGTAGTGTTTCATCGGCTTTGGTTTTTAATGTTTCGAGCTTTTTAATTTTATCCTTCCTACCCAAACATTGCAGGTATTTAGCAGTGTCCTCGGTGAATTTTGCTTTAGGTTTATTCAGGTAGTTTTCGGGGCTTGGCTTTGCGAATATATTTTGCTTTTGATTCATCAGATTTAACTGATTAATAAGCAAGTCAATTTTGAGATTTCTAATATCAATACTCAGGTTTTTCTTATCACAGTCTGAACTGAAAAAAAGTTTTTGTTTGTGGCTAATCTTTTCCAAGAGTTCTGCTTTTTCTTTTGCTAAATCAGTTGCGAATAAGCCATGTGAGGTATCATTTAAACTCCAATCAATATTTATGATATCATCATCCAATTTGCTTACTAAACTATTACCAACAACTATCTTATAATCAAGATTTGGCAGTGCTTTGGGTGTTGGTTCGTCCACAATAAGTGATAACCAAAAGCGAAGTCGGGCAATATCAACTGCTCCCGGCTCAATATCAACTCCATAAATGGAGTTTTGAATAATATTGAGTTTTACAGCGGCTGCATCAAATCCTTCGCTCGTGTTGTTTTCGAAAATATACAAGGTGAGTTTTACAGCAAAAATTTCGTGAAGCAAACCCATTGGAAATGCCCCTGAACCAATAGCAGGGTCACATATTTTCACCCTATCCAATGCTTTGTTTATGTTTTGGATTTCCGGTTTAAGAATGTCGTCAATCTCTTTCGTTTTTATTAGTTTGGTGATTGCTTCACGTTCTTTTGCTTCATCTTCTATTTGCAAGGTGGTACATAGGTATTCAATCAAACTCTCCTGGCACATATAATGTACAATTTCCTTTGGAGTGTAAAATGCACCTTTATCTTTATTATCTTCGAGTAAATTCTCGAAAATATGACCTAACATTTCAGGGTCAACTGCCACAGTATGGTCATTGGGATCATCTTCGTAAATGGTAAAGTTGTATTGATTAAAGAAATCAAATAAATTACAGAACTGGTCTTTAGGGAAAATAATTTCGCGATGTTTTTTATTATCTTCTTCAAACAGTCCACCATTAAGGAATGGGATTTTATAGTTGTAGCCTTTTATCAATTCAACAAGATCGTTGTCCCTTTTTTTATTGAGGGTATCGAAAAAAAGCACTGTAAGAATACTACTGTAAAACAGCTCCGGATGTTCATATTTTTTAAAAAGGTTAGTTAGAAAATTGGTATCGCCATCGCCCCACTCGCCATGTAAAGGTACGCCTAACCAACCTTTCTTTTGAATAAAATAGAGAAAAACGATTCGTCCTAACAGCTTTTTATTGAAATCACGTATAGCTTTATCATCTCCATTAAATATTGCTTGTCGAATTCCGGTTTTGGACAACATATACTCACAAAACAGTTCGTATTGCTTTTTATAATTATCAAAAAAATCTTTCGACATTTTCTCGACATTAAACGCTCCCTTAATATCTTCTAATGTAGTATTTTTACCTGTTGCAGCCAATATATTAAATCGTTCGGTAGCGGTGCGTATGCTTTCGCCCTGCCCCAGCACGTAGGTGAAACGTTTAGCTGCTGTAGCTACTTTTCCGTAATTACCTTCCTCGTCGTATTGGCGGGTTTCGCTTACAAACGAGAAACGCCATACATTTTCGTTTTGCTTGTAACTGGCAATAAAAGCACCATCGTATTTATTCCAATGGGTACGCAGCAGGTTGCGAATTGCTACTTTATTGCGTTCTACCTGTATGTGGTCTTGCAGTTCCACTTCGTAAACTGCCAACACATCACCGCTTGCTAAATGAATTTCACCCAACTGAATGGCCGATTTTGCCGTTTGGTTTTCGACCTGCAAATCTTCGACCTTGCTAAAAGCTTTAAAATTCGACCCAAATAAATCGTGTAGTAATACTCTCCAGTTATCTCTCTGATACAGACTTTTAAGCGTTTCGGTGTTCATTGGTTTTTGAGGGTTTTAATTGTGTAGTTGTCTGCGCCACGAAGTGGCAATATATCCTAGCCCAATGGCAACGCCTTGGGTATTATAAATATGTTGTTTAATGCGAGCACCCTGAAAGGGCAACATAATATGCATATTAATAGATTGAATATCTGATATATAAATTGAATCAAATTATTTTGCCCTTGTAGGGCGCAATTTGCATTTCATTATTTAACCCAAGGCGTTGTCCTTTCAGGACGTTGCCATTGGGCTAGGATATTTTGGGCTTTCAGCCCGAAGATCTGGTATTATAAAATTTTTAGTTTTGCATGTATTTCTTTAATTTGCAACTATTTAAACGATTCTGACAAAATGATACAGGGAATCTCAACTTGTTCTGAACTTTCTTCATCGATAAAATATATGTTATAGCGTTTTGCCATTGCCACTATTTCCATGTAAATTTCTTCGCGTTTATTCTTGTTTTTTGCTACTGTTTTTTCCATTCGGTTCAGTTCGGCTGCTATGCTTGAAATCGTTCCCCATTCAATGAGTTTAATCAGTTGATTGAGTTGTCGGCGGGTTTCGACATCTTCACTCATAGTTAAATGTCGGCGTACAAATGCCATAGCCGAAGTAACTTGTCGACCTGAAGCTACTACTTTTTCCTGCTGTGTAATAGCAGCTTGTAGATTGGCTAAAAATGTTTTTTTTGCTTTATCAACTTGTGCGTGATGTTGTTCGATACGAGCAACACGAGGTTCGTCTTTTTCTGCATAGAAATAATCCAATGCCTGCAAGGTGGAGAGTTCCTCACTAGTGCTGTCGGTTACATAATAAAAACTATTCAGTTGTCGGGTTTTCAGGAAAACCAACGAACCGTTGCTGAGTGTTGTTTCGCCACATTTTCGTGTATCTCGTCCGGTTCTGCTACGCAAACTGAGTTTTTCAATACGTTTGAAATCTACAGGATGCTTCTTACGGAATTCGCGTATAAATTCGAGGTATTGCAATTCTTTGTTTATCTCTTCAGCAGGTAAACCTTCTTCAAACAGCTTTTCGAGGTTCAAATCCACAATTTCGTCGGTGGAATAAATCTGATTATCTTCACCAAAAGCGGTGTGAAATGCCTGAATTTTAGCTAAGGAATTATTTATCAATTTTAATTCTCTATTGCCACTTGCCGAAGGATAAAAAACGTAATTATAAAGCTCCTTTGCAACCGACCCGATACGATTGATACGCCCAATGCGTTGCATCAATCGGGTAGAATTCCAGGGTGTATCATAATTTATAATGATATTACTGCGATGCAAATTGACCCCTTCGGCTAATACTTCGGTGCTGATAATGATATGATAGTTGTTTTTTTGTTTGGCAGGGTCATAGTTGGCATCGAAGTTTGCCTGAATTTCCTCAAACAGCTTATTCCTGTTGTCAGCCGATATGGATAATACATCTTCACGATTAATATTTTTCTTTAGATATTCAACCGTGTCGGTCGATTCTGAGAAAATCACCAACTTTTGTCCGATGTTCCGTTCTTTGTTGAAAAACTCAGTTTCTAACTTTTCAAGAAATACTTGTAGTTTGGGGTCTTGTTTTACTTTACTCCAACTTGCTGCCAACTCATTTAATATCTGCTGATCGGCAAGTAATTGGGGATAAAACTCAGGTTTGAAATCTTCGGGTTTGAATATGTTATTTTTAGGATCAATTTCTTTTGCTTCATTTATTTTGGCTTCAATTTCTTCGGTAGTCCACCCTTTTTCGTAAAATTTATTCAAATCCAAATCGGGAGCAATGTAAATCTTTTTGTTGTCGAACATTTGTATCATACGTTCGTTGGCTAATCGGAAGCGGTTCAGCGTAATTCGGAAAGCTTCGAAACTGCTTTCGAGCCGTTTTACCAAGGAGTTTTTCATGATAAATGCCAACGACTTGGAAACCCGTTCCGCTTGTTCGTAATATTCATCCTGTATAGTTGGCAAAAGTCCTGCAATGGCTTGGTAGCGGCTGTATTTTAATCCTTCCGTTTTGTCAATCAGCATTTTAACCGTGTGGTCGAACAAAACGGATAATTCCTCATCGAGCAGGTATTCCAGTTTGTCCGGCTTTTTTATTTTGGGGAAATCATCCACATCGGCTTTGTAACGGCTTATGGCTTCAATGTCGGTACGGGTACGGCGCACGGTGATGGGTTTCAGTACTTTTTCGCGAATCTCTTCGTAGAGCTTAAGCAAAGCATCTACATCTAAACTTTTGTCGGAACGTAATTCTTTGAATCGCTTGGTTTTGGGAGCAAAAAAGGCTGTCAGGTTGCTCACTCCGGGCAAGGTGGAGCGACGTGGGTTTTGAAACAACAGAATTTGATTGTAAAGGTCTTCGGGGGTATTGTTCAGAGGTGTTGCCGAAATCAACATCACTTTCTTTTTTGTCCCCTCTATCTTACCGCTGTTAATACGTGGATATTTACATATTTCCTGCATTTCACGAAACATGCCGGTAGTGTGGTTACGGAATTTATGCGATTCGTCAATCAATATCAGGTCGTATTCCTGTGCATTCCAGTAATTATAATTGTCGGTATCTAAAATTTTTGATAAGCTGCCGTTGGTAATAAATTTCGTGAATTTGTCGATACCAAACTGTGCAAAAGTGTTTTTCCAATTCTTCTCCACTGCTGGAGGATATACAACTAATATTTTGGTAGTATTGATTCCATTTTCATTCAGAAACTTTTTAGCAATCATGGTGGCAATCACTGTTTTTCCAAGCCCTACCACATCCGACAAGAAAAACCCATCGTATTTTAGAAGTTTCTTATATCCATCAATTACCGCATCCAGTTGGTATTCCATGCGTTTGAAACTTGCCGGCAAATCAAAGTTATTCTCAATGCTGTAATCGATACTATCGCCAAAATACTCAATCAATGTTTTGATATACAACTCATAAGGTGTTACGTCACCCGCTAGATAAGTATCTGTTTTCGTTTTCTCAATATCATTTGCCGTTATTTCCGTTCCATTGGCTTCCAACCATAATTTTTCAAATTCCTCTTTGGCAAAAGTCACTTCATCGTTATCGTTTAGCAGCACATTGAATTCATACTGTCTGTCGTTACCAATGCCTAATCCATTTCCGGTAAGATTGCTTGAACCTGTAATGGCAGCTGCATTCAGCGTGTGTTGGTTGAAATTGTCGGGATAGAGAAGGTAAATTTTGGCGTGTATTTTACGGCTTGGGTGTGCCCGAATCTCCACACGTTTTTGGATAATATCGTCGATTAGCTGTAAAATACCATCTTCAACCGGCTTACTGTAATCCGATTCGTCAATGTCTTTTTTTACAGCCAACAAGAATTCATCTTTGGAGACCTGATCATCACCAAAAAAAAGTATGCCCTTTTGAGCAGCCTGTGCAATAAGTTTGTCAGCTTCAATACCAACTAAAATTCTGATTTTATCTATTTTACCGAGAAAGGGTTTTATTTGGAAGTAGCCTGAAGCCCGAAAGAAACCAACTACTGCATCGAAGTAATTGGTGGTAGGATTGTTTTCTAAAATACCTTCTAACTTATTTATCAGCGTATTTTCGTCCTGATTGGTAAAAAATTTTTGGTTCATGGCTTCAGCTTGGTTCAGCTTTCTGCCAATGGTCAGATAAGTAAAGTCAACGCACAAAAAAAGCGTGAACTTTGTCTTATCCGCCTTCGAGGTCGTAGGAAACCCATATAGTGATGATAAAGTCAAAAGCCCACGCCGTTTCCGTCGTGAGCATTTTGCTCATTGAATCTATCACTATATTCGCTCTTTTGAAATTTCCTACGTTTCGAAGGCGCGAACAATAGCAGAATGCTATTTATAATATGTTGAAAATTGTTTTATTTCTGTTTCTTGTTGGTTTTATTTAGTGATAGCCTCACTTGGAGTGAGACTATCACTTATTGAGTTGCAAATATACTAAATTTTTTTTTTAAACATTGCATTGGAATAAATTCCAACGCAAGAAAAATCGGTCGTGGCTACGCCACTTGCTAACCAATCTTCTTTTTTTTGACAAGTCGCGTAGCGACGACCGATTTGGATAGCGTGGTAATTTATTGCCATGCTATTTAAAGAGAGAAATTATACCAGCTCTTCAAAAATATAGTTTTCATCAAATTCCACCTCATGTTTTTGCAGGGTTTCAAGGTATTCAGTTTTGAAGTCTTGTTTGTCATGGTGTTTTTCCTGCCCTTTCACATAATTGAAAATCATATCTTTATCCCAGGGACTGTAAGTAAATGCACCAAAACCACGCTGCCATTCAAACCGCTCGCTTAGCAACCCACTCTCATTCACCCATTTGGACGATTTAGCTTTTACACTTTGCATCACTTCCGAAATTTCAAGATTTGGCAGTAGTTTGAAAAAACAATGCACATGATCTTCCACACCATTTACAATCAGGTTATGGCAGCCGGTTTCGTTTATCAGATTACCCAATACAGCCATTAGTTGAAGTCGCCACGATTTATCGATAACAGCATTGCGATATTTCACTGCAAAAACGCATTGAATATACAGTTTGTGATAGGTATTTGCCATATTATAATGTTTATTAGGTTAGTATTTGGTTTACAATTCGAAATTAAAGAATAATTCTCATTCTTGCAACCAGTCGCATAGCGATGACCGATTTTTGTTGCGTAGGGTTTTAACCCTATGCAACAAAAAGGTTATTATGCGTACCAAAGGTGGTGCAAGCAAAAATAAAATAGCTACTTCGCCTAAGTTTGAAGGCTTACGCAAGCAGCAAAAAGAATGGGGCGGCTGTGCCAAATTTGGTTCGCTGACACGCTATGCCTTTGGTGGGTTACACCGTCTGGCGGATTATAACCTTACTCCGGTACTGAATGGCATGGGTAAAAACCTGATGAAGCTCGACACCCTATCGGAAACTGGCAAACGGAATCTAAAACTGTCTACTTATCGACAAGCATTGGAAGGATTTAATTTTAATCGAAACTATCCATTCAACAGCGTGTTGCGGGTGGGTGTGACCTGCGAGATAAACCGGGAAGAATTACTGGCAACGGTAAAAGTACCGCGTATTAATGCCGCAAATGATATTCTGAACATACAGCGTCTGCCCTACTACCGTTTAATTGTAGTGTTGGGAACAGTGACCGACTGGCATTACAGCGAGGCAGAGCAGGCTTACATACCCGCTGAACTGAACCTGAATGGTGTGAGCGAGATATATACCAGCGAGTGGTATCAAACGCAGGGCATACAAAACGAACAAATCCTAACCGTACAGATGACTGAACAGGAACAAGCCTTAATTACTGACGAAGTAACAGTGTTGGTAAGCATGGGAATAGAATTTGGTACTGTGGGCTTTACGGGCGAACCGGTGGAAGTGAAATATGCGGGATGTGGGAAGGTTTTGAAAGTTTCGTAGAGACGTGGCATGCCACGTCTGTTTTTTCGTAAAGACGTGGCATGCCACGTCTTTACAAGTATTTACGTTCAAAAGAAAAAAGAAAGGAACGCGGATTAATTTTGATAGAGTGGATAAAAACGGATTAGAAATTATCTCCCGTTGGTCGTTGACCGTTGGTTCCGATAAATCGGTATTGATTAAAGAGCAAAATCAAAAATGTTTACATTTTTATAATCAGTTTAGAATGCCGTCAATTCGGCATCTTCGATCAGTTTAATCTGCGAAAATCAGCGTTCTATTTTTTATTTTTTTTTTAGGAGTGTGTAGTTGGTAGAAATACTGCGGGAACAGCAAGCAGTGACTGTAAGCAAAATCTGACAATTATAAACCTTTCGTTTTTTTATCTTTCCATTCGGAAAATGATATTCCGCCGCCTGCCTGCACCGAGCGTTTCATGGAACTTATTGACCCAAATCCACTTTGTTGAGCAAGTGCCTCATTCGTAGATTGAGGATCTTTAATTAATGCTTTCTCTAACTCATTCAACCTGTAGGTATTTACAAAAAGAACAAATATGCTGATTGTAATGTTGGTTGATAACAGCTGATATATAAGAGCGGTTAGTGCCAACTATCCGTACTACTTCATTAATGGTTAACTGACTATATAGAAATGGAGATACCATCAAGCAATTTTTCGATAGAAGTAGATACTTGCTTTTTAAGTCTCCTGAAAAATGGACACAAAGCCAAAAGTTTAGAGCAGAAATTCTTTTTGAACAACACCCTAATCTAGAACAAGCTTATTCGCTTACACATTCTTTGAGAATGATATATGCTAAGAATACGATTAAAGATGCTGCAAGATTGAGTCTTGCAAGATGGTACAACAAGGTGAGTGAATCTGGATTTAAATCATTTAATACGATTGCTGGAACTATTTATGAGCATTATGATGAGATTCTTAATTTCTTTATAAATCGTTCTACAAACGCATCGGCTGAATCATTTAATACTAAAATAAAAGCTTTCAGGGCTTCTCTTAGAGTTGTTATTGATATTAAGTTTTTCCTCTTCAGATTACACTTAGTCCACAACTTTTACGTGTGAGTCAAAAGGGTAGAAAAAAGGTAGAGTATCAATTAAAAAAGGTTTACATTTTCATGTAAACCTTTGATTTTCTTTCAGTCGGGATGACAAGATTCGAACTTGCGACCACTGGTCCCCCAGCTAAGCGCAC
>JBAXMR010000034.1:0-36759 GCA_037134195.1 Paludibacter sp.
TAAGAGGCAATGAATTGATAAATGTTCAGATTATATTTTCACAAGCCCTAAGGGCTTTTATTCCCTGCTCAAACAAAGCTTTCTCTTTCTGAAAATGTATTTTAATGGTTTCACGAATCATGGCTCGCAACGATTCGTCCGACAATGAATAATCAACCTTTTCAATACTGCTGTCAACTAAAACAATGCTGTCTTTATTTATTTTTTTTATGCTTTTACCATTGAAGATTGAACCAATACCCAATTCCCGCTTTACTACAATACCATTGATTAGTGTGCTTACAATGGCTTTATTATTATCTATGCCAATAAGTGTATCGGTATTTTCAACAACATCCTGTGTATAAACCACAATTTTCTTTACCAGATTTTGGCGAAAAGAAGAAATGCTATCAAGTGTATAAGCCACGTTTGACAACGGTAAACTGTCTTTCTTTTTTGGAAAGGTTGCTCCAAAACGTAAGTAGTAATTATCAAAACCTTCAAAGTAGGTTTTGAACGCATTACCCTCAAAACGGTGTGGTTCGTCCATTATCACAATTGGATTCAACCGTTTCAAACAATCCAAATACGATTTTGGTGGTTCTTGGTTATTGACAAATAGCTCTGGTTGGTTGACTTCGTACTCCAATGGTCGGTTTAAGATATTATCACGACTATTAAATGAGCTAGGTGTCATAACCAAAACCGACAGATGGGAAGTGCCAATAAATTGCTTTACAGCAGAGATATTGCCACCTTCGTAAACAAAAGTTTCAATTTCCTTTTCTCTTTCGTTGGCATAAAATGTTTTGAAGTATTCTTTTGTGTCCTCTAAGTTTGTTTTTGTTCCTTCGCGAATTGGAACGGTAGGAATAAGAACGATAAATTTTTTGTAGCCAAAATTTTTATTGAGTTCAAATATGGTTTTGATAAATGTGAACGTTTTTCCTGTTCCTGTTTCCATCATCACATCAATGTTTCTGGTGTCCTGAACCGGAAATTTGTATTTGTTTTTATTGTGGTGTTCTGAAAGTACTTCGGTAAACTTAGCATGTTGCCGTAAGTTTTCAAAAAGACTTGTAATGTTGGTTATGCAGTCTTCTTGATAAGATTGTACCTCATATTGAAATTGCTTGGTAATCATTGGCTTCAGCTTACGCATCAGCCATTATTCGGAAGGTAAGTTTAGCCCACAAAAAAAGCGTGAACTAAATCGTTACCCGCCACCAAGCCCCTGAGAAGGCCACATGCAAACGATAAGTCAAAAGCCCACGCCGGTTGGCGTGAGCATTTTGCTTACTGAATCTGTTTGCATGTTCGCTTAGGGAAATTTCTCAGGTTTCTGGTGGCGCGAACAATAGCAGAATGCTATTTATAATATGTTGAAATTTTTTGTCTATTTTTTGACCTCCCTCCAACTCCCTCCAGAGAGGGAGAGTTCTGTAACATGAAGTTTTGGTGCAATTTATTAAATTTATTTTATGTTTTATATTTGAGAATCTCAATCAAATTCTGATACATTAATTCACCCGATATTCCCCTCCTTGGAGAGGTTAGGGGAGGTCAAATATTTGTTTCTTGCAAAGATAGACTGTTTTCACGTTTTAAACAATAGTTGGAGAAAAATAGAATTCAAAATTTCTCTGCTATAGCTCTCTCAACAATACGAAAGAACAATAATCGCTTCGTTAGGGTCATCGTACGGTGCGATTAGTCCTAAAATCGTGTTGTTTGGGTCGTCGTACCGTACAAAAAGGTAAAAATCGTGTTTTTTGGGTTGTCGTATCGTGCGATTAACCCTAAAATCGTGTTGTTTGGGTCATCGTACATTTTGATAATAATATTCTTTCGTCCACAAAATGCAAAGTACTCAGACGCAGTACGAATTAACACTTTAGAAGCGGTGGAAATAGTGAATGTTTTACCAACCTTGAAATTTGACTGAATTAGAACAGCTAACAGTTTTAGAAATCTGTTAGATCTTTAAAATCCTACAAGTCGGATTGCCACAACCTGTATGCCGAGTGTGTGAATTTATTTATATGCGATTGGAGTTTGATAATCGGGCTCGACATTTCGTTGTATTTAAACCGAAAGAAAATTGCCACCTTCTCCAATACCTGAATTGGTTCATACTAAGCTGATTTTCACTTTTCAACAATCAAAACTACTGCTACTCTAAAATTTTCCGAATATTGATAACAACTTATTTTATTTTTTTGTACCTTTGCACCCCGTTCTAAAAAAGCTAATTATCAGGAAACTATAGAATTATTAAATATGAATATTGTCAGAAAAGACCTCGATCAAAACAATGCAATGTTAACAGTTTGCATTGAGAAAGCAGATTATGCCGAAAAAGTGGAAAAAAGCTTACGCGACTACCGCAAAAAAGCAAACATCCCCGGCTTTCGCCCCGGTATGGTGCCAATGGGTTTATTGAAAAAAATGTATGGTAAAGCTGTGACAGCTGAAGAAATCAATAAACTGGTTTCAGATGGTTTGTATGGCTATATTCGTGAAAACAAAGTGGATATGCTTGGCGAACCAATGCCAAATGAAGCCGAACAAAAACCTTTTGATTTTGATACCGACGAAAGTTTTGAGTTTATTTTCGACCTTGGTCTTGCTCCCGAATTTGAGGTGGAACTGAGCAAAAAAGACAAAGTAAAATACTACAATATTGCTGTTAGCAACGAAATGATTGAAAATAAGGTGAAATCATACACAGGTCGTTACGGAAAATATATTCAGGAAGAAGTGGTGGAAGAAAAGGACATGGTAAAAGGAGAATTGCTGGAAATGACCGACGGAAAAGTAAACGAGTCCGGTCTGAAAGTGAAAGATGCCACCATGACTGCTTCGTACATGAAAGACGAACAAAAAGCACTTTTTGTAGGTGCAAAAAAAGGCGATGTAATTACGTTTAACCCTGCTAAGGCATTCGAAAATGAAACAGAAATCAGTTCGCTCCTGAAAATATCGAAAGACGAAGCCAAGCAAATTACTGCAGATTTTCAGGTGAAAATTGAAAGCATTACCCGCTACCACGAATCTGAAATTAATCAGGAACTTTTTGATAAAGTGTATGGTGATGGCGTGGTGACCAGCGAAGCAGAATTCCGTAATAAAATTAAAGAAAACATTCAGGAAAGCCTTGTGGCTGACAGTGAATACAAATTTGGTGACGATGCAAAAGAAATGATTGTGTCGAAATACAGCAATCTTACATTCCCGGAAGCATTTTTGAAACGTTGGGTACTAAAAACAAATGAAAATGTGACTGCCGAAAAGCTGGAAGAAGATTTCTCGAAAATGATTGATGACCTGAAATGGCAGTTAATCAAAAACAAAATTCAAACTGCCAATGACCTTAAGGTTGAAGCTCCTGACGTGGAGGAATATGCCAAAAAGGTTGCCAAAGCGCAGTTTGCACAATACGGCATGATTGGAATGGACGATGAAATTATTACCAACTACGCTAAAGACATGATGAAGAAGGAAGACACGCTGAAAAGTATGATTGACCGCGTATCTGAAGAAAAGACTTTTGCAGTGATTAAAGAAGCTGTAAAACTTGACAATAAAGAGGTTTCGATTGAGGAATTCAATAAAATGTTAGAAGCAAAATAAGAAGTTTGTAGTAGGTAGTTCATAGTAAGTTATCAGAAAATACAATTTGAAACTCAATGCCGTTTAGTTAAGCATTAAAAATAAATAAGGGGGAAATCAGGTAGTTTATTCTCTCTACTAAGGGTTAAGAATCAATATAAATCAGGGATTTAAGCCCTTAGTAGATAAAATTAAACAAGCAAAAATACCCTTATTCCCTTATTTGTATCTTGCTTAAATTTGAAATTCCTTATCTAAACGACATTGATTTGTAACTACTAAGAAACACCTCTTCAACTCACTTTTCACTCATTTTACCGGGCACGGTTCTTGTATTTCGGAAAAAGGCTTTTACCTGCTGAAATTTTAAACAAAATAGTTCTATCTTTGTTTCACTTTTTGGAAAAGGTCAAAGCCTTTTTCAACTTGATAACTTTCAAACTTTACAAACTTTCAAACTCTTAAGAATATGAACAACAACGATTTTCGCAACTATGCAACCAAACATTTGGGCATGAACGGGTTGGCTTTAGACAAATATGCCGACATTACCAGCAATTATATCTCTCCTTCCATTCTGGAAGAACGTCAATTAAATGTAACTCAAATGGATGTGTTCTCACGTTTGATGATGGATCGCATCATATTTCTGGGTACACAGGTTGACGATTATACCGCCAATGTAATTCAGGCTCAGTTACTTTACCTCGATTCAGCCGATCCGGGTAAGGACATTTCCATTTACCTGAACACTCCGGGTGGTTCGGTTTATGCCGGATTGGGAATTTACGATACTATGCAGTTTATCAGTTCCGATGTAGCTACTATCTGTACGGGTATGGCAGCATCGATGGGTGCAGTATTGCTTGTAGCAGGTGCCCATGGAAAACGCTCTGCTTTGAAACATTCGCGGGTAATGATTCACCAGCCGATGGGCGGTGCTCAGGGACAGGCTTCTGATATTGAAATCACTGCCCGTGAAATTCAAAAACTAAAGAAAGAATTATACACGATTATTGCCGATCATTCAAATAATCCATTCGAGCGTATTGAAAAAGATTCCGATCGCGACTACTGGATGACATCCGGCGAAGCATTGGATTATGGAATGATTGACAAAGTTTTATTTAACGAAAAGAAAAAATAAGTAAGTAGTTGGTATTTCTAAGTTGGCAGTAAAAACGCTAAACTCGAAACATTGAACATAAAACAAACTATTGTAAATGGCTAAAACGTCAAAAAATTGCAGTTTTTGCGGTCGTACCGAATCTCAGGTTGATTTTTTTATTCTGGGACAAAATGGAACCCAAATTTGTAATGAGTGTGCTGTGCAGGCAGCTGATATTGTAAAGGAAAATAGCAGCACAAAAACCAAATTGCCTAATCTGAAGAAAGATGAAGTTCCAAAACCGATTGAAATAAAAGAATATCTTGATCAGTATGTGATAGGGCAGGATGAGGCAAAAAAATACCTGTCGGTGGCGGTATATAATCACTACAAACGATTGATGCAGGAAAATAAAAATGATGATGTGGAGATTGAAAAATCAAATATCATCATGGTTGGTTCTACAGGAACAGGTAAAACACTGTTAGCTAAGACCATCGCAAAGAAACTCCATGTGCCGTTTTGTATTGTTGATGCAACAGTATTAACCGAAGCCGGTTACGTGGGCGAAGATATTGAAAGTATTCTGACGCGTCTGCTTCAGGTTGCCGATTACGATGTGAAATCAGCCGAACGTGGCATTGTTTTTATCGACGAAATAGACAAGATAGCCCGTAAAAGCGATAATCCAAGCATTACCCGTGATGTAAGTGGTGAGGGAGTTCAACAAGGATTGCTTAAGCTGCTCGAAGGGTCAGTGGTAAATGTTCCACCACAAGGAGGACGCAAGCATCCTGATCAGAAAATGATTGCAGTAAATACGCAAAATATATTGTTTGTATGCGGTGGTGCTTTCGATGGTATTGAAAAGAAAATTGCTTCCCGACTTAATACGCGAGTGGTTGGTTACAATGCTGCTAAGGAGAACGAACAGGTTGACAAACATAATCTACTCCAATACATTGCGCCTCAAGATTTGAAATCCTTTGGACTTATTCCGGAAATTATAGGACGTTTACCAATTCTCACCTATCTCGAACCATTAGACAGAACTGCTTTGAGGCGTATTCTGACTGAACCAAAAAACTCGATCATTAGGCAATATAGCAAACTTTTCAAAATGGATGGTATAGAACTTACTTTTGATGAATCGGTGTTGGAATATATCGTTGATAAAGCCATTGAATTTAAACTTGGTGCTCGTGGATTACGTTCAATTACTGAAACCATCATGATGGATGAAATGTATGAAATGCCATCAAAAAAAGAAACAAAGCTTACAATTTTGCTTCCTTATGCTCAAAGTAAAATTGAAAAAGCAAATGTCAATCGATTAAAAACTGCATGAAAGTACAAAAAAACTGTTCAAAACCGAAAGAAACAGGACATTAACTTGAAATTTTAGTTAATGTCCTGTTTTTTTTTTCAAAAAGTATTGCATATTTAAAATCTGTTTATATTTTTGTTTCATAAATTGAATGGCACGAAATGTCTTAATTAGCTTTTGTTTACAATAAACAATAAAATTACAGACAAAACAATGCTTTTAATTCGACAATAAATACTACTTTCGCAATCATTTTTTTACGTTTAAAACGCATATGGCCAAAACATCGGTATTGTCTGTACAACTGAAAAAGAATTTCGGTTTTGATGGCTTCAAAGGAAATCAGGAAGCAATCATTCAAAACGTACTTGATGGCAAAGACACTTTTGTATTAATGCCCACGGGTGGTGGCAAATCGTTGTGCTATCAGTTGCCATCAATTCTTATGGGAGGAACAGCAGTTGTAATATCACCACTCATTGCTTTAATGAAAAATCAGGTGGATGCCATGCGAAATTTCAGCGAAGAGGATGGTGTGGCGCATTTCATTAATTCATCCCTCACTCGTCAGGCAATTGATGCAGTAAAGGGCGATATTTTATCCGGAAAAACGAAGCTTCTTTATGTGGCACCTGAATCGCTTACAAAAGATGAGAATATAGAATTTCTGAAACAGATTAAAATTTCGTTTTATGCAGTGGATGAAGCACATTGTATCTCAGAATGGGGTCATGATTTCCGCCCTGAATATAGGCGCATTCGTCCGATTATTAATGATATAGGTGCTGCACCACTAATTGCACTTACAGCTACTGCTACTCCGAAAGTACAGCACGATATTCAGAAAAATCTGGGCATGTTGAATGCTACAGTTTTCAAATCGTCTTTTAATCGTGCCAATCTGTATTACGAAGTTCGTCCAAAAACAACTAATGTTGACAAGGATATCATTAAATATATACGTTCTCAAGCCGGAAAATCAGGAATTATATATTGTTTGAGCCGTAAGAAAGTGGAAGAACTGTCGGAAATGCTTACAATGAACGGTATTTCATGTCTGCCATATCATGCAGGAATGGATTCAGCGCAACGTAGTCAGAATCAGGATAGTTTCCTGATGGAAAAGGCAGAAGTCATTGTTGCAACAATTGCTTTCGGGATGGGAATTGACAAACCGGATGTGCGCTATGTGTTGCATTACGATATGCCTAAAAGTCTTGAAGGATACTATCAGGAAACCGGACGTGGTGGTCGGGATGGGGGCGAAGGACAATGTATTGCTTATTATGCTTATAAAGATTTAGATAAACTGCGCAAGTTCATGCAAGGCAAACCCGTAGCTGAGCAGGAAATTGGCAATCAATTATTATTGGAAACACAAGCTTATGCTGAATCTTCAATTTGTCGCCGGAAATTATTACTTCATTACTTTGGCGAAGAATATCAGGAAGATAACTGTGGAAATTGTGATAACTGTATGAAACCAAGAAAATTTATCGAAGGACAGGAATTGTTAGTGCTGGTTTTGGAAACTATTCTTATTGTAAAAGAGAAGTTTAAAGCAGAACATGTGGTGGATATTTTAAAGGGAACCGAAACATCTGATATAAAAACATATCAGCATGACGAGCTTGAAAACTTTGGTTCAGCTTCAGATGAAGATGAAAAGATGCTTCATGCTGTGATTCGTCAGGCAATGATAGCCGGATTCATCAGTAAAGAAATTGAAAACTACGGTTTGCTTCGAGTTACCCATGCCGGGAAAGCTTATTTGAAAAAGCCAACAGCATTTCCTATTGTTAAGGATAATGATTTTGAAGATGAAGATGAAGATGCAACGGTAGGAGGAAAAAGCAGTGGAGGCACCTGTGCAGCTGACGATGTGCTGTTTTCTATTCTGAAAGATTTACGCAAGAAACTTTCCAAAAGACTTGAAGTTCCACCTTTCGTAATATTTCAGGATCCATCGCTTGAAGCAATGGCAACGAGTTATCCGATTACATTGGAAGAGCTACAAAATATCCCTGGTGTTGGTGCAGGAAAAGCTAAACGATATGGTGAAGAATTTCTAAAAGTAATTAAGGAGCACGTTAAAGAAAACGAGATTATTCGTCCCGAAGATTTGAGGGTTCGCACTGTTGCTAATAAATCTAAACTAAAAGTTTCTATTATTCAGGCAATTGACCGTAAAATTGCGCTTGACGATATTGCACTTTCAAAGGGCTTAGATATTAATGAACTTTTGGATGAAGTTGAGGCAATTGTTTATTCAGGAACTAAAATTAATATCGATTATTTCCTTCGGGAAGTTATGGAACCTGACCGTGTTGCTGAAATATTTGATTATTTTAGCACGGCCGAGACTGATAAAATTGAAGATGCTTTACATGAATTAGGTGAAGACGAATTCAGCGAAACGGAGGTACGATTGGTTAGAATTAAATTCTTGTCGGAAATAGGTAATTGATAAAAGATTAAACAAAAAAATACCCCTGAATTCTTTTTCAGGGGTATTTTTTTGTTTTAATCTTTCCTATATCTGTACGTTTTCCAACCATCATATTTGTAACCTTTGTACCGGGTAGTTCTCCACACATTTACTTTATCATAAGTTGGATCAATGTCAATGGAATATGTTATTGTAAAAATATGCTCACCAAAGGCATCGTTACCTGCTTTTTGATGTTCAAAATCATAATTTGGAGTTTTGGGTTGCCCACCCATGTGAGTATCATGGTTATCAGCACTAGTTAAATTGTAAAGATACTGATATTGAATTGCTGTTTTCCCCGAAAGTCTATATCGTAAACCAAAACCAAAAGGAATAATCAAATCAGTTCCTTTAAAATCACCTCTGGGCGAGGTTACAGAGCCATCGTCAGGATTTATAGGTTTGTCTCTTGAAGTGTTTCTGGCATAACCTGCAACACCCATACCAACTGATAAAAAAGGCACGAATTTGTCAGCATCATTAATAAAATGAAACTTATATTTTATCGATGTTGTAGCCTGATATTTAATAGTTAGAAAACTATTAAACCAACTATCTACTCCTTTGTAGTTTTGTACTATAAAATCTTTTGAATTAAAATAACCATAGTCGCCATAATTAGCCTGAATTCCCAATTCAATAGCCGGAGAAATATAAAGACCTAATGATAAACCATAAGACATGTAAGTCACACGTGGTTCTGTGTGCCCAATGTCAATGACTCCATTTCCACCGTAATCACCTACATACAAGTTTTTTCCGATAGAAAATCCAAATGCAAGCTTTCTGTCTAAAGACTGACTTTTACCAATTGGAATTAATAAAAACAATATGAAAATTAGTAAACTATTTTTTTTCATTAATTATTTAAATTAATTCGGTTCGGCATTTTTAGTACTAAAATATCCAAGGTTTTGATTATTAGTGATTTACAAAAGTATATTTTGGTTGATCATGAAAAATCATATATACAAAAATAAGAAATGATAAAATTCTGACTTTTGCGGCATGAAAGTACAAAAACTTAATTATAAAACAATCATTATTTTAGGTTTTTTTAATAAAATAACTACTACGTAATCTGTAGCTATAAATAAAATGAATTATTTTACCATGCACATATCTCATCTATAAACATCATACTACCATCCATTTTATCTGGACTAATTGTTGGACAATCACCACCAGTTTTCAATTCAAATTTCAAATACCTGACAGTTGATTTTGTTATATTGAATTCAGGTCTGAAAATTTCCCAGTAGGGTGAATCTGATTTTGGTAATTGTAATTCGCTCAATGTGTTGTAATTAACCCCATCTTTAGAGCCAAATACTTTAATTGTCGATGGAATTACCACACAAAGTGCCGGGGCATGAAGCAATCCAACTGAACAACGACTAATTGAAACTGAATCTTTCAAATCGAAAAGAATCTCACAATCTTTTCCATTTCCAATTCCTACCCATTCAGAGTAAGTTACTTTATTTCCGGAAATACCATCTGTCAAAGCACTCTGATTACCTCCCAAATACCATGTGTTATTTACACTTTTAGTATAAGTTCTTCCGGTTAATTCGCTGACAATAAAATGTTTGCTGATTTCTTTACCTAATAAATGACCATTAATAGTTGCTTTTGCATAAATTGTTGCTGACTCTGGAAGTATAAACGGTTCTTTATAGATATTATTTTTTCCATTAATATTGTATATTATTTTAGCATTCGGAAAATCGCATAAAAGCTTTATTTTCAACTTGTTATCAGTTGTTGGAGTTGCTTGAAAACGAACATCGTAAAAAGTTTTGGATGGTTTGATATTTAGTTCTTTATAACGTTCAAATTCGGTTGGTATGCGATAACGAAATGAATCCCAATTACGATTTTTAGTATCTGACCAAAGTACTTCAGACATAGCCGAAACTCGTGGAAATGCCATGTATTCAGCTTGTTCTGTAGTTGAGATATATTCAGTCCATAAATTTGCCTGAGCTCCTAACACGTGAATTGCTTCAGTAGGGTTAAGGCTCGTAGGAACAGGCTCATAATTGTAAACAGCACTGAGAGGTAGATAACCACCAAAAGCTAAAGGTTCACTTACAGGGTCAGATTGGTAGAAATTGAAATAGCAAGTTGCTCCGGGAGTCATAATCACATCGTTACCGGCTTTTGCAGCAGCTTCACCACCTCGTGTTCCTCGCCATGACATGACAGTCGCATTCGGAGCAAGACCTCCATCCAAAATTTCGTCCCACCCTATAATTTTCCGACCTTTGGAATTCAGAAATTTCTCAATTCGGTGAATAAAATAACTTTGCAATCCATTTTCGTCTTTAAGTCCTACATTTTGAATCCTTGCCTGACAATCTGGACAAACTTTCCAACGTTCTTTGGGACATTCATCGCCACCGATGTGAATATATTTTGAAGGAAAAATAGCTAAAATATCCGTAAGTACGTCTTCAAGAAATTTGAATGTAGTATCGCGTGGACAATATACATCAGGGAAAATACCCCATTTTGTAGCCACTTTCAGCGTTGAATCTCTACGGCACGATAAATATGGATATGATGCTAAAGCTGCTTGTGCATGCCCGGGCATCTCTATTTCAGGTATAACGGTTATAAAACGTTCGGCAGCATAAGCAACTATTTCACGGGCTTCATCTTGTGTATAAAATCCACCGTAGGGTTTTCCATCATATTCCTGTGGACATCGATTATAGTAATAACCAATCAAGGTTTCGCCTCTTTTCGATCCGATTTCTGTCAAACGCGGATATTTTTTGATTTGGATGCGCCAACCCTGATCTTCGGTAAGATGCCAGTGAAAATAATTCAACTTGTGAATAGCCATGGCATCGATGTATTTTTTGATAAACGATACAGGGAAAAAATGCCGTCCTACATCCAAATGCAAACCTCGGTATTGAAAACGTGGAGTATCGGTAATTTGAACTGCCGGTACTGACCATTTTTTGAAAAACACTCTTTTTTTGCCGTAAATTTTAGGAGGCATAAGCTGATACAGGGTTTGCAATCCATAGAAAAAACCATTGGCAGAACCGGATTCGATTCGAATATTTTTTGTAGAAATATTCAGTCTGTAAGCTTCTGGATTATAGTAAGTTATCTTTTTAAATATAATCGTATTGGTAGTATCGAAGCCAGAAAACTCATTGATTTTAATATTTAATCCTGAAACCAGTTTTAGCTGATTCGTAAACTGTTGAGCGAGTTTAAGAATATCAGGTTCTTTTAAATCACACGAAATACGTGTTTCGGAATTAAAAATAAAAGTCCCGTTTAGAGGTGTGAGTTGTTGAGGGTAAGGTATAATATTATATTCATTAGCTGATAATAAGCTTATTGAATTAATTAAAAGCATTAAAACAATGAAAAAACGAATTGTATAAATAAGGTTTGCTTTTCGCATAAAAATGATAATAATTCAGTTGGCAAAGGTACGATATTTTTATGGTTAATTATCAGATATTCATTGATATAAACTAAGAAAAATGCTTTTTAGTATAAATGAGTTCATTCAATTATGTATATTTATTGTTTTTTTATATAACTGAATATCAGAAATATATAACCAAAGTATGATTAAAAATAAAAAAAACAACCGAACAAATTCGATTGAAAAAAAATAAATCAGTAATTTAGTGCACTGAAACTAACAAAGATTATACTATGTTGATTATTGGAATTGCCGGCGGAACAGGTTCGGGGAAGACAACAGTTGTTCGTAAGATTCTGGAACGCCTGCCAGAAGGCGAAGTGGTAATTCTACCTCAGGACTCATATTATCGTGATAGCAGTCATTTGCCTTTGGAAGAGCGTCTTGAGATTAATTTTGACCATCCGGATTCTATTGAATTTGAATTGTTAGTAAAGCATTTAAAAGAATTGCGAAAAGGAAAAACCATCGACCAACCCATCTATTCATACCTAACTTGTACGCGAGCCACCGAAACAATTCCTATTAAACCTTGCCATGTTATTATAATTGAAGGGATTTTGGTATTGACTAATCCGGAATTGCGTAAAATGATGGATCTGAAAGTGTTTGTAGATGCTGATGCCGATGACCGTTTGATACGTGTAATAAATCGTGATATTATTGAGCGTGGTCGTTCAGTAAATAAAGTTATGGAGCGTTATGAATGTACAGTTAAGCCGATGCACCTTCAGTTCATTGAACCTTCGAAACGCTTTGCCGATTTGATAATTCCACAGGGAGGGAACAATCACATTGCAATTGATATTCTGACCAAATACATAGAAAATAAATTGAACGAAAAATCAGCGATAACAGTTTAGTGTTGAAATTACAAGTCTATAAATAACTAAATAACAATTATTTATCATTATTTATTCTTAAATCTATGTTGAAAGTTGACCTATCCAATATCATGTTTCTGGATATAGAAACAGTACCTCAAACCGGTGATTTTTCTGAATTAAATCCTGAACTGGCTCATTTATGGGAAGATAAATTCGGAATGATTCACAAACGAATGCCCGAAAAATACAGTGAAGAAACAACTGCTGCTGAAGCATTTAATACCAGTGCCGGAATATATTCTGAGTTTGGAAAAATTGTATGCATTTCGGTAGGCTTCATTTATTTCAAAGCTGACGAGATGCATTTTCGGACTAAATCGTTTTCAGGCGATAATGAAAAGCAACTACTCACTGATTTTTCAGCATTAATAGCTAAATTCTGCACTACAAAAGAACACACATTTTGCGGACACAATATTAAAGAGTTCGATATTCCGTATATTTGCCGTCGTATCCTGATAAACGGGCTAAAACTGCCTTCAGTGATAAATATCTCAGGCAAAAAACCTTGGGAAATTAACTTTTTTGATACATTAGAATTGTGGAAATTCGGTGATTATAAAAATTTTACCGCACTCAAACTTCTGACTGCAGTTTTTGGAATTCCAACTCCAAAGGACGATATCGATGGAAGTCAGGTGGCTTCTGTCTATTATAAAGAAAAGAATATCAACAGAATAGCACTTTATTGCCAGAAAGATGTGGTAGCTACTGCTCAAGTTTTTTTGCGACTGAATGGGTTTGATTTAATGAAACCGGAAAATATCCAGTTTTTGTAAATTAAAAAATATGAAGAAACAGCACCGGATATTATTTATCACAATAATCCTTTTTTTGTTCACTGCTTGCGGAATAAAAAAAAGTGATGAAAAAGTGCTGACTGAATCTTCAACTGATCTCAAAGACATTGTAGAATCCGATACGCTGAGAGTGGCTACCATGTACGGTTCAACCTCGTATTTTCTTTTTCGGGACGAATTGCTTGGTTTTGATTATGAAATGGTACGGAATCTTGCTAATTACCTCAGACTGAATCTTGAAATTAAAATTGCCCGCACAGAAAAGGAAATGACACAATGGCTTGAAGATGGCGATGTGGATATTGTGGCTTACAACATTATTGAAACTAAGGAGTTAAAGAAGAAGTATTATTTTGTCCTGCCACAGCCCGATTCACATCAAGTGTTGGTACAGTCGATGGGAGCTAACGCACTTGCCGATGTAACCCAGCTTGCAGGGAAAACAGTGTATGTAAAAGCAAACAGTATTTACCATGAACGATTGAAATCGCTAAATGAAGAAATCGGTGGAACGATAAATATTTCGCTGGCAGCCGATTCTCTTTCAACCGATGATTTGATAGATATGGTGGCAGACGGTACAATTGCATACACATTTGCTTATCATAACATGGCTATGTTACATAAAAACTACAACAAAACAATTGATTGTCATTTGGAGGTTGGCTTTAATCAGCAAAATGGTTGGTTAATCAGACGAACCAGTCATGATTTGCGGAAAGCCATAGAAAAATGGACAAAACTTTCGGATACAGAGCATTTGCAAACAAATTTGTTTCATAAATACTGGGAAAAAAGCCCGTTCTTTGCACTTCGAAAGGTGAAAATTCCAAATGGTGCAATTTCTCCATACGATCATTTTTTTAAAAAATATGCACCTTTAATTAACTGGGACTGGCGGTTATTGGCTTCTATAGCCTATCATGAATCACATTTCGATAGTCAGGAAGTTTCGTGGGTAGGAGCAGCCGGAGTTATGCAATTAATGCCCCGAACAGCTGAAAATTTCGGGCTTGATAAAGATACCAAGTTCGATGCAGAGAAAAATATTGAAGCCAGCGTGCAGTATATCAAGAGTTTGAATTTGGCGTTTCGCAGGGTGGAGAATAACGAAGAGCGCGTAAAATTTATTCTGGCAGCGTATAATTCAGGCCCGGCTCACATATTGGATGCTATGTCATTGGCCGGAAAATACGGAAAAAATCCTCATTTGTGGTTTAATAACGTGGAGTATTTTCTTTTGAAAAAAAGTGAGCCTCAATTTTACAACGACCCTGTTGTTAAATATGGGTATTATCGTGGAAGAGAAACCGTAAAGTATGTTCAAAACACCCTGGAAACCTATAAAAAATACCTTAACCGTAAATAAAATCAAATAATTATGCCAGACAGTGAAATAATTCTAATTAATATTTCGGGCGATGATAAACCCGGAGTAACTACAGCCGTTACTGAGATTTTAGGCAAATATAAAGCCACCATTTTGGATATTGGGCAAGCCGATATTCATAACACACTTTCGCTCGGTATTTTATTCAAAATGTCGGATGATGCACAATCAGGTCATATACTTAAAGAGGTTCTTTTTAAATGCTCAGAGCTGAATGTGAATGTACGTTTTACACCTATTGCGCTCGATCGGTATGAAAACTGGGTAAGTCGCAAAGGACAAAATCGTTATATTGTAACAATTCTTGCTAAAATAATAACTGCAAGCCAGTTATCGCAAATTACCAGGGTACTTGCCGACCAAAATCTAAATATTGATTCCATTAAAAGGTTGACGGGAAGGCTCTCGCTCAAAACAGATGATGAAAATGCTGTCCGCTCTTGTATTGAGTTATCGGTAAGGGGTGAAATACCCGACAGAAACGTTCTTTCATCCCAATTTGTAAAATACTCTACTGAATTAGGTATTGATATTTCGTTTCAAAAAGATGATATGTTCCGCCGAAACCGCCGGTTGATATGTTTTGACATGGATTCAACACTTATCAAAACTGAAGTAATTGACGAGTTGGCTGAACGTGCCGGCGTTGGCGAGCAGGTTCGGGCTATTACCGAATCGGCAATGCGGGGCGAAATTGATTTTTCTGAAAGTTTCAAACAACGCGTGGCATTGCTCAAAGGATTGGATGAATCGGTGATGGAAGAAATTGCTCAAAATCTACCCATTATGGAAGGTGCTGAACGACTGATGGCGACGCTAAAAGTTTGCGGGATTAAAATAGCCATTCTCTCGGGAGGATTTACGTATTTCGGTAACCGACTGAAAAAGTTGTTTGATGTGGATTACGTGTATGCCAACGAACTGGAAATTGTAGATGGGAAACTAACCGGAAATTATGTGGGCGATATTGTGGATGGTCGCCGTAAAGCCGAATTACTAAAACTGATTGCTCAGGTTGAAAAGATTAACCTCGAACAGGTTATTGCGGTGGGCGATGGTGCTAACGATTTACCCATGCTCAATATTGCCGGATTGGGAATTGCTTTCCATGCCAAACCAAAAGTAAAAGCCAATGCTCAACAATCTATTTCTACCATTGGGTTGGATGGTGTGCTATATTTTCTGGGATTCAGGGATATGCATATAGATTAGTTTATAGTTTATAGCATTACAGATTGGGAATACCAATCTAAAAATTAAATGAAACAAAAGAAAAGAAAATGGAACGCTGATGGAACATGCCGACTTGACGGCATTCGCTGATATAACGGATAAAAAAACGGATTAGAAATACCGATTAATCGGTATTGATTAAAGAGCAAAATCAAAAATGCTTGCATTTTTATAATCCGTTTAAAATACCGTCAAGTCGGCATCTTCGATCAGCTTAAACCGCGAATGCCGTCAAGACGGCATGTTCCATCTGCGTTCTATTAATCATTTGTTTCTTAGGAGTTCAAAGTTTATAGTTTATAAATGAAAAGTTATGAAAAAAGCAATTGTAATTGGCGGAACGGGCATGGTTGGTATAGAGCTTGTGAAGTTGTTGCTCGAAAATAACGACTTTTCAGAAGTAGTTTCGCTTGTTCGTCGAGCAAGTGCTATCGTTCACCCGAAACTTAACGAACTACTAATTGATTTTGATAAACCCGAAACATGGAAACATTTTATTACTGGCGATGTACTTTTTTCTACTCTTGGAACGACCATGGCACAAGCTAAAACCAAAGAAGCTCAATATAAAGTTGATTTTACGTATCAGTTTGCTGTTGCAGAAATAGCATCGCAAAATGGCATTCCGGTGTATGTCCTCGTTTCGTCGGCCGGAGCAGACTCCAAATCAGCAGTGTTTTATTCCAGTATGAAAGGTAAACTTGATAAAGCAGTTCAGTTGCTGCCTTTCAAAGTTATCAGTATTCTTCGTCCGGGACAATTAGATGGCAATCGTACTGAACATCGCACCGGAGAAAAAATAGCACTCTCAGTTGTTTATGCGCTGAATAAACTGGGAATTCTCCAAAAATACCGCCCTATTCAGGCTATGGATGTGGCAAAAGCCATGATTACAGCTTCCACCAAATCATTTTCGGGGATTTACACCCTGAACGAAGTTCACAAATTGTCATTCAGTAGAGACTAACTTATGTGTTGACATTTAGATTCCCTGTAATTCAGTTTTTTAATCCTAAAAACTTTTTCCATTGATCTGTTTTATTTCTTAAATTATTGCATGCAAAATATTTCTTATTTGCTGATATTTAAGTATCTGCATTAATTATAATTCGTTCTGTCAAATATCTAATAAATGGAAGAGTAAATACAAATCAATTAACATCTGAACAATTTGTTGTGCCAACATAATCTGAATTAGAAATGAATCCGTCAATAGTTCTAATGTAGAAACAATAGCATGGTATTCAACTTTCAGCATGTCTTTTGATTCCAGTGAGTTTTTTTCTTTTAATTATTCATGAATTGTGATATCAAATAGTCACAATTTGTTTTAAAAACATATCTGAGTTATTATATTGTTATTCAACCATATAAAACCCTGTTTTAATCCCTTATAGGGTTAAAATAGGGTTTTATTTTTGCCATATTTCTTTTTGTAGTGTTATTATTGGGGCAAATAATTTGTTGTATGAGAAATTGCAACGTTACTTTGCACCGTTAACTTTTTTGAAAAATAACCAACATGAGAAATTTCGCAATCCTGGCATTATTAGCCACAATCATCCTGACTGCCTGTCAACAAACTTCCCAAACAGACGAAGATAAGACAATTGAGTTCAAAGTTGATTCTGTAATGCGTCAGATGACGATTGAAGAAGAAATCGGACAAATGGTTCTTTATACCAGCGACTGGGATGTGACCGGACCATCGCTTAAAAAAGGATATATAGACGAAATTCGCAAAGGCAACTGCGGAAATATATTCAATGCTCACACGGCAGCCTACACCCGCAAACTTCAGAAAATTGCCGTAGAAGAATCAAGATTACACATTCCGTTATTATTTGGTTACGATGTTATTCACGGTCATAAAACCATTTTTCCTATCTCGCTGGGCGAATCGGCATCGTGGGACATGCAAGCAATTGAAAAGTCCGCACGAGTTTCGGCTGCCGAAGCTGCTGCATCAGGCATTAACTGGACATTTGCTCCTATGTGCGACATCTCGGTGGAACCTCGCTGGGGACGTGTTTCGGAAGGTGCAGGCGAAGATCCATACCTCGGTTCGAAAATTGCTGCTGCCCGCGTTCATGGTTTTCAGGGAAAAAGTTTGGCAGATACGCTTACTGTTCTGGCATGTGTAAAACATTTTGCAGGATACGGCGCACCCATTGCCGGTAGGGATTATAACACGGTGGATATGTCCGAACGCGTTTTTCTTGACACCTACCTCCCACCCTACAAAGCTGCTATCGATGCTGGTGCTCTGAGTGTCATGTGCTCTTTCAATGAATTGAATGGAATTCCTGCAACCGGAAGTGTTTATCTTCTCAAGGATATTCTGCGGAAACAACTTCATTTCAAAGGTTTTGTGGTGACCGATTATACCGGCATCAACGAAATGGTGAATCATGGTGTGGTGGCCAATGAAGCTGAAGCCGGAAAAATGGCTGCCAAAGCCGGAGTTGATATGGATATGCAGGGTGATGTATATTTCAAATACCTGAAAAAACAGGTTGAAAGTGGAGAGGTACCTTTACAAGCAGTGAACGAAGCTGTTCATCGTATTTTGAAAGTGAAATTTCTGCTTGGTTTGTTCGACGACCCTTACCGCTATTGCAACGAAGCCCGCGAAAAGCGAGAAATTTATTCAGCTGCTCACCTTGAAGCATCGTTGGATGTGGCTAAAAAGTCGATGGTATTACTTAAGAATTCAAACAATGTTCTTCCGTTGAAAAAAGGCGAAAAGATAGCCGTTATTGGTCAACTGGCCACATCAACCCGCGATTTGCTGGGTTCGTGGAAAGCAGCCGGTGACTGGAATTTTATGAAATCGATTTTAGATGCAGTAAAATCATTCAACGGTGATGCTAATGTAACGTATTCCGAAGGCTGCAAAGTGCAGGGTGACGACCGCAGTGGATTTGCTGCTGCCATAGCTTCTGCCCGTGGCGCTTCCAAAATAGTGTATGTATTGGGTGAAAGCTGCGAATGGAGTGGCGAAGCAACAAGTCGTACCAGCATCAGTATTCCGGGAGTTCAAACCGAATTGCTCGAAAAACTGAAAGCACTGAATAAACCCATCGTGTTGGTGTTGATGAATGGTCGTCCGCTTGATTTGTCCAAAGAAAGTGAACTTGCAGATGGTATTCTGGAAGCATGGTTTCCTGGAACAATGGGTGGAAAAGCCATTACTCAGGTTCTTTTTGGCGAATACAATCCTTCCGGAAAACTCACTATGACTTTCCCACGTAATCTGGGACAAGTGCCAATTTATTATTACGAAAAAAATACGGGGCGACCTAACTATCTGCCTAATCCAAAATATAAATCGCGCTATATTGATTGTCCGAACGATCCGCTGTATCCATTTGGATTTGGCTTGAGTTATACCACATTTGCTTATTCGGATATCAAACTTTCAACGAAAGAGCTGATTGAAAAAGGTGAGTTGAAAGCTTCGGTACGGGTTACCAACACCGGAAATGAAGCCGGCGAAGAGGTTGTTCAGTGTTATGTGCGCGATTTGGTTGGAAGTGTAACCCGCCCAGTGAAAGAACTGAAAGGGTTTGAAAAAATAGCCCTGAAAATGGGTGAGAGTAAGGTAGTTACATTTACTATTACTCCCGATATGCTGGCTTTTCACCGCGCCGACATGAGCTATGGAACTGAACCCGGCGATTACAAACTGTTTATCGGAACGAATTCGAGAGACCTGAAGGAGACAAATTTCAAACTGAACTAAAATAATTCATTGCCTTGAGAGGAACTTATCATGCTTAAAAAAATATTCATACTCAGCTTTTTATTCTTGATTTCTGGCAGTTGCATTGCTGAAAAACAGAGTAATTATGTAGTTCCGGCTGAATTGAAAGCGCAGGCTTATCCGGCGCATACTGAGCTTAATTGGGTAAACAAAAATGGTTTTATATATGAAATTTATCGTTCAGTTGATGGTGGAACTCATTTTATAAAGTCAGGCGAAACAAGTGCTGATAGCTATCTCGATTTCTTTGGAAAACCTGTAGAACAAAAACAAACTTTTGTTTATAAAGTAATTCCAAAAGGTTTGAGTGTGGAAAGTGTCGATGCTGCTAAATTTGAAATAAAAGTGGCAGTTATGCCGGCAACGGATAATGCCTTGCTGGATATGACCCAACGTTACACCACACGCTATTTCTACGATTTTGCGCAACCGCAACTCGGATTAGCCCGCGAACGCAGCAACGATACGAATGGCGACATTATCACTACCGGTGGAACAGGATTTGGTATTATGGCTTTGGTTGCCGGAGCTGAAAGGAAGTATTTTAGCCGAAATGACGCCTTCAAAACCATTGATAAAATAGTAAGTTTTCTGGAAAAAACAGAGCGTTTTCATGGTGCATGGGCACACTGGTACAATGCCGCAACAGGCAAAGTATTCAGTTTTAGTCAGTACGACGATGGTGGTGATTTGGTGGAAACAGCTTTTCTGACCGAAGGATTGCTTACTGCCCGTGAATATTTCCGCAACGGAAATTCTGACGAACAAATTCTGGTGAATCGCATTACAAAACTTTGGGAAACGATAGAATGGAACTGGTACACAAAAGGCACTCTTGATGGTTTATTCTGGCATTGGTCGAAAAATTACGGATTTAAAATCAATCATCGCATTACAGGTTTCGATGAAACAATGATAACATACATATTGGCAGCTTCGTCGCCAACTTATCCTATTCAACGGTCGGTGTATGAAAAATGCTATAAAAACTCAACTTACTATTTGAACGGAAAAAGCTATTACGGTATCAAACTGGATTTGGGAATGGAGTATGGTGGTCCCCTGTTCTTTACACATTACTCATTTCTGGGTCTGAACCCGAATAGTTTATCCGATAATAAAACCAACTATTATGAGCGAAACCGCGCTCATGCACTGATTCAGATAGCATACGCCAAAGATAATCCGAGAAAGCAAAAAGGATATGGCGCTAATTGTTGGGGATTCACCTCTTCCGACGATCCGATTAACGGCTACAGTTCGCATGATTTGAATACGGCTGATGACAACGGAACTATTTCACCTACTGCGGCCATTTCATCTATTGTTTACACTCCAAAAGAATCGATGGAGACACTGAAATATTTCTATTACGATAAAGGCAAAGTATTATTCGGGAAATATGGGTTTTACGATGCTTATAACGAAGGAATGGTTGACGGTCAGCAGGTGGTTCACAGCTATTTAGCTATTGACCAGGGACCTATAGCCGTAATGATAGAAAATTACCGCAGCGGACTACTCTGGAAATTATTTATGAGTAATCCGGAGATTCATCAGGGCTTAGAAAAGTTGGGATTTAAAACAAGTATTGATATTATTAATTGATTCGGGAAAAGTATGATATTTTGAATAGCTATAAATATCTATAAACCTGTGAATTGTGTAACTTTTTCCAGAAATTCTGTAACACTCAACAATTTTTAAGTATTTATTTTTGTATTTCGCAAAAAAGCAGAATTTATCTTTTTAAATGAAGTTAAATACCCGAATTGTTATTAAATAAATACTGAAATATCAACAAAAATATTAAATAAATTTACCATGAGAAAAAAAAGTATTTACTTATTACTACTCACACTCATAAATATTCATTCTCTTTTTGCTCAGAACTTGAGTGTGAATGGAGTAATTGTTGATAAAAAAACAAATGAGCCATTGATTGGTGCATCGGTTATGCAAAAAGGCACTCAAAAAGGCACAATCACCAATATTGATGGTGTATTTTCCATTTCTGTACCAATAGAATCAATCTTGATTTTTTCGTATGTTGGCTATAGTTCGCAGCAAATAGTTATTAAAAATGCTAAGAAACTAAACATACAGTTGGTTTCTAACACCGAATCGTTGGAGGAGGTTGTGGTGGTAGGTTATGGCACATCTCGCAAACGTGACTTGACAGGTTCTATTGTAACTATTAGCGGTGAAAGTCTGAAAAATTCGCCTGATTATAATCCAGTTATGGCTTTACAAGGAAAAGTAGCCGGATTGATGGTAACCAACAGCGGTGAAGCAGGAGCTAGCCCAACTGTACATCTTCGCGGTGTTGCTACTGTACTTTCGGGAACAAATCCATTGTATGTAGTAGATGGTATGTTTATGGATAATATTGATTTTATCAATCCAAACGATATTACATCAATTGAAGTATTAAAAGACCCTTCTTCTTTAGCTATTTTCGGCGTTCAGGGTGCCAACGGAGTAATAATAATAACAACAAAACGTGCCGATAAAGGAAAATTAAGTGTAAGTTATGATGGTTATGTTGGCTCACAGGTATTACTTGCAAACGATAAGGTAAAACTTACAAATGCAGATGATTTTACGATGCTTTACAATGAGCAACTAAAAAATATGGCTACTTCTACATCGCCCTACGCTCCTTGGACTGGAGATTTATTGGGAGGTGGTACCGATTGGCAATCCTATATTTTCCGTCCTGCGTTGATAACCAATCACGGTATAACCGTTAGCAACTCTACCGATAAAGCAAGTACAGTTTTTTCAATCGGTTATTTTGAACAAGATGGAATTGTGAAATACAATAATTATCAACGTTTTAATGGACGTTGGGCAGGTGATTATATAGTTTCAAAAGCCTTGAAAATCGGTGGAAATGTAAACTTAAGTCGTTGGGATCAAACTCCCGCTTCTGCCAGTGTAATGAATACGGTTCAGGCACTGCCTACCTATTCTCCTTATTCAGCGGTTGAATATCATAATCCAGATAATATTGCGTCTTATTACACACCCAATCCGGGAATTCAGAAAGATGTTCCTAATCCGGTGGCTGTCATGGAAATAAATAAAGAGAATACCAATAATTATGGCTATCGTGCTGTGGGAAATGTGTATGCTGAGATTTCATTTCTGAAAGATTTCACTTTCAAAGCTACAGGATACGGGGATATTGGTATTAATCTGGGAAGTGTATTTACACCTCAATACAATATAAATAATGCAACATCTATTTCATCATATAAAAACGATTATAATAAATTTAGCCGTAGTGAAACTGAATATACCAAATATCAGGCAGATTTTATTCTGAATTACAATAGAAAAATAGAGTCTCACAAAATTAATGCGATGGTAGGTTACACGGTCCGAATTCAGAAAAGTCTTGGATATACAGCTAATGCCGATTCTTTAGAAAGTACCGAACATCCCCATGTTATACCAACTGATCTCCAGATGTTAGTTCAGGGAAATCCAAAATTTGCAGCTAATTCAGACTCTTATGATGCTGAATCTTTTATTTCATATCTGGGCAGGGTAAATTACTCCTACGCTGATAAATACTTGTTATCAGTTACTTATCGCGTGGATGGATCTTCGAAATTTGCTCCGAGCCATCGTTGGGGTTATTTCCCATCGGTAGGAATAGGATGGGTAATTACCGATGAAGATTTTATGACAAGCGTTAAAGATGTACTTAATTATATGAAGATAAAAACATCATGGGGAAAGTTGGGCAATGATAAAATAGGAAGTTTCTTAAATTTCCCGAGAATTGATCCAAAAGGTCAACAAGTAATGGTTAATGGAACTACCTATTATTTACCTACTTATGATTATTTAGTAGACTCGAATCTACATTGGGAAGTGATAACAGGATTGGATGCAGGATTTGAAAGTCAGTTTTTCAATAGTCGTTTATCTTTGGATTTAGGTTATTTTACCAAAACTACTTCAGATTTGTTGGCAAATGTAACTCTTGCTGCAACGAACGGAACTGTAAAAGTTACTAATGCCGGATCGGTGAAAAATAGTGGGTTGGAGTTTATTCTCGCCTGGCATGATAAGATTGGTAATTTTACTTATGGTGCTAGTGTAAATGGAGCTACACTTCAGAACGAAGTTTTGGCGTTAGGTAATGATAATTCAAATATTGTATCGGATAAATACCATCTTACTTCAGTAGGTCATTCAATAGGTGCCATTTATGGATACGAACAGGTTGGGATTTTCCAAAATAAAGCTCAGATTGATGCAGCACCCACTACAAGTTGGATTTCAAAACCAGGTGATATTCAATATAAAGATTTGGATGGAGATGGTAAAATTACAGACAAAGACCGTACTTTTATTGGATCTACTATTCCAACTTTTACATACGGATTGAGCCTGAATGTCGGCTATCAGAATTTTGATTTAAGTGTTGAATTTAATGGTGTGTATGGTAATCAAATTATTAACACGAAAAAATTGCCCACTTATGCTCAGTTTAATTTTTATTCAACCACGCTGAATCGTTGGCATGGCGAGGGAACATCCATTTTTGAGCCGATATTAGATACTTCGCATGCTCAAAACATTTTACCTTCAACCAATTTGCTCGAAAGTGGTGCTTATCTGAGAGTCCGCTCTATTCAGATAGGATATAAATTACCTGTTGATATCTTAAAATCAATGGGTATAGCTAAACTACGTGTATTTGCAAATTGCCAAAATCCATTTACGTTCAAAAATAACAGCGGTTATACACCCGAAATTGGGGGAGGAATTCTTGATGGAAGTGTAGATAATGGAAGTACTTATCCTATTCCAAGCACATTTACAGCTGGTTTATTAGTTAACTTTTAATTTTAGATACAATGAAAAAGACTATATTATTATTGGTAATTGTAGCTTTGGGCATATCCTCATGTAACGACACTTTTTTAAATTTAACACCTAAAGGATATGAAAATTCCACTACTTACACGGATACTACTCATATAGATAAAACAATTTTAGTGGAAGCAAAATTAATGCAGGCATATGGAATGTTAAGAGATTATGCGTTTCAAATGACCGGTCTGGCAATGAACAATTATACAGCACCCGATGCAGAAAAAGGTAGTACCCCAAGCGATGGAGACCAAATACCTCCGTTTAAATCATTAAGTTACACAGCAAGTAGTGATCGTATTAAAGAGTTTTACACTACTTGTTATAGTACTATTTACTTTACAAATGAGGCTGTTGCACTTATATCATCCCTTTCAGACACTGTTCCTTTAGCTAAAAGAAATACTTATGCAGCAGAAGCTTTGTTTCTGCGTTCAGTAATGTATTACAGGCTTGCACAAGCTTTTGGAGGAGTTCCATGGGTTAATAAAGTATTGGGAGCATCAGATAAAGCACCTGCTCGTTCTACACGGGATGAGATTTGGAGTAATATAGAAAAAGATTTAACTTTTTCGATTCCATATTTGCCTACACGGGCAATGTTGAATGCAACTGGAAATCAGGGACGTGCAACCCAAAATGCTGCCCGTGCAGTATTGGCAAAAGTGTATCTTTATCAGAAAAAATGGTCGGAAGCGTTGGAACAAACTACTGCTATAATAGCTTCGGGCGATAATGACCTGAGTACTTCATATGCCACAATTTTTACTGAAGCCAATGAATATGGACCTGAATCTGTTTTTGAAGTATATTGTGATCAAAAACCATCCTTGAAAATTTATATGAGCAGTCAATTTGGTCAAATTCAGGGTATTCGGGGTGTTCCAAATTTAGGTTGGGGATTCAATTCACCGAGTGTACTGTTAATGAACTGTTATGAAACCGGTGACCCCCGAAAAGCAGCAACAGTAATTGCCTCAGGCGATATACTGGATGGAAAACCCATTAAAGCAGATCAGGAATGTTATAACAAATTTTTCAACAAAAAAGCCTATGTGAGTCTTGCCGAAAGAAGTATTTACGGACGTACTCCTGATCCACAGGCATATTGGTTGAATATTCGGTTAATTCGCTATGCCGATGTTTTGCTAATGCACGCTGAAGCAGCTTGCGAATTGGGAAATACAACAGAAGCCTTAGATAAATTAGAAATGATTCGTGCCCGTGCCAGAGGAGGAAATACAAGCGTTTTACCCAAAATTACGAATACCGATGTTACTGAACTCAGGGCTAAAATCCATCAGGAACGGCGAATTGAATTGGCAATGGAATGGGAACGATTTTATGATTTAGTTCGTTGGGGTGAAGCTAGTACGGCAATTGGTGCAAATTTCGTAGTTGGGAAACACGAACTATTTCCAATCCCACAAACTGAAATTGACAGGTCGGGTGGGATAATTACTCAAAACCCCGGATATTAAGTTGAAAGCCCCCTAAACCTTAAAGGGGAATTAGAAATGTAACATTTACTTTTTTTTGCATTTTATGAAGATTGTTTTTAATATAATATTAAGAATCAAAACTAACTACAATTCCTCTTTAGGGGTTAGAAGCTTATTGTGGTTAGTACTTATCTTTTTATTCCTTTTTTCATCATGCAACCAACCTGTAGTACCAACTATTGTAGTTATTAAAAATGATGAAACTTACTCGCCTGCTAAAATTCGTCCGGTATTAGAAGAATGGCAACACAAAACCTTTAATTATTTCTGGGATGGTGCAAGTCCTTGCGGACTGGCTTTGGAAGGAAACGATAGAAATGATGGTGGAAGTGTGACTATTGGTGGAAGTGGATTTGGCTTAATGGCTATCATTGTGGGTTCGGAACGTGGATGGATTACCCGCACACAAGCGGCCGAACGTACACAAAAAATTGTTCGCTTTTTAGGAAAAGCCGAACGTTTTAAAGGTGTCTGGGCCCATTGGTACACTCCCGATGGACTTTCATCCCCTTTTGGCGATCAAGTGAAAGCCGGAGATTTGGTTGAAACTTCGTTTATGATGGCAGGTCTTCTCACTGCATCTGAATACTATACAGCCAATTCAACTGTAGAAACAGAAATCCGCGATTCTGTGGCATCATTTTGGAATACAATTAACTGGAAATTCTATGCGGGTAACGGTGCAGGATTAAACTGGATATGGTATTCACTGGAAAATCGGTTGGCATTTCAGTTCGGAGGCTGGAATGAAGCTTGGATTTGTTATATTATGGCTTTGGCTGCTCCAAATCCACACAATATTTCGACCGATACTTATTCACAAGGTTGGCTCAACAGTAATGGAATTTACCATATCAACAGATTTGATTATGGTTATGCACTTCCGTTGGGCGAAGATAAAGGTGGTCCGCTGTTTTTTGCTCACTATTCATTTTTGGGTCTCGACCCCCGAAAGATTGAAGACCAGTATGTGAATTACTGGAAACAAAACGTGGCACATACCATGATAAACAGAAATTATTGCCTGGTAGATGCACCGGTAGCTTATCAATATAATGAAACCAATTGGGGATTGACTGCTTGTTCAGGGGCAAAACTACCGGCATGGAATTACCTTGCACGGTCACCACTGAACGATGATGGCGTCTTAGCTCCAACTGCGGCTTTAAGTTCTTATCCATATACGCCTTTTTATAGTACACAAGTATTGTTGCAGTTGGCAAAAAATTCATTGACTCAGGGTACTTATGGATTTGCAGATGCTTATTGTCCGCAATTCAGTACTTCCGAAAAGAAAGAATTAGCTATTGACGAAGGTCCGATTGTGATAATGATGGAAAATTATCGTTCGGGGCTTATATGGAATTTGATGATGAAAAATGAACATGTAAAAGCCGGATTAATTTTGGCGGGCGTAAAAGCTAAACCCGATTACCTGCAGGGTTTTAATTTAGTTATCACAAATACTGTAACTCATGAATTTGACATGATGCGCCATCCCGACAGAGAAGTATTTGAACTCAATTACGTGCTAAGTTCAGCCGGAAATACAGATTTTAAAATAACAAATAGTTCGAATGTTTTAGTTATGGATACTATCTTGAATGCCACATTGGGTGAAAATACATTTGCATTTAAAAGTTCCAAAATTATAAATGGAAAACAATATACCATCAAAATGATTGCTCCCGATAGCAAGGAATATCAGTTGGTAGTTCGACTCAGATAAACAAAAACAATTTATTTTTTTAATTATTTATACTAACAATTTAATTTTTTACAATCATGAAAAAGCTACTCTTTTCTTTTGCATTGGCATTATTTGCAAGTGCTAGTATTTACGCGCAATTGGCAACTTTTGTGCTCGACGATTTTGAAAACGGGCAGGTGAATTTTACCACCGAAATCCATGGTAATCCGCCGGCAAGTTTTGATTATGCTGTTATTGACAATCCTGTAAAATCAGGCATCAACACCAGTAATAAGGTCTGGGAATGGAAACGTTTCGATACAGGCGACAATCAAAATTGGGCTGGGTTCTGGGCGATTCTGACAAACCCAATTCCAAAAGGATACACAAGTATTGAAGTAAAATACTTGCGTACAAAAGCTACATCTCAACTTCGTATGAAGGTTGAAGGTGCCGTGACATTGGAATTCAATCCGGTTAATCCCGCCACGAAAGTAAATGAATGGGAGACATTGGTGTTTAATCTTTATGGAAATAATATTAAAAACATCAATGTTATTAGTTTTTTCCCCGATTATTACTCTCCGGTAGATGTAACTGCAAAATGTTATATTGACGATATTAAAATTGTTTATGATCCATCTGTTATAGTACCTACTCCTACTTCGCTCACTTTGTTTGGCAATAGTACAGATAATCGTTTTTACGACACCAGCTGGATTAACCAAACTGCTCCAAGTACGGTAGTTGCCGAAAGTTGGGATGGACAACCTGCAACTGGAAAAGATAAATTTCCAGTGGTTACTACACCTGTGAAAGCGGGAACTAATGCTTTGAAATTAGACTGGAAATCAGTTACAGGTGGTGATTGGATGGGAATGATAGCCGGTATAGGATGGACTCATTTTGATTTAACTACTATGACTCATCTTCAATTATGGATTAATTCTCCGGTTGCTTTAGTCAAAACAGCTTTACCAAAAATCCATCTCGAAGCTTTCAGTGGTTCACCAAATGTAACCGGAAAACTCCAATTAGGAGATTACCTGTCAACTGATTTGGCTGCAAATACATGGACAGTTGTAAATATTCCACTTGCCGATCTTTGGGCTGCTGATCCAACATTTACAGTAAAAAGTGATATTAAAGATGTATTCTTTTCTCAAAATGCAACTGACAATGTGGAACATACCTTGTATCTTGACGAAGTTAGATTTGTATCAGTTGCTAATTTGTTTCACGATAGTGCTGATCCTCGTTTTTACGATACAAGTTGGATTAACCAAACTGCTCCAAGTGTTGTTGTGGCCGAAAGTTGGGATGGACTTCCTGCCACTGCAAAAGATAAATTCCCTGTTGTTGCTACGCCTGTAAAATCAGGTGTAAATGCATTGAAACTTGACTGGAAATCTGTCACTGGTGGCGATTGGATGGGAATGGTAGCTGGTATTGGATGGCCTCCATTCGATTTGACAATTCGGACTCATCTTGATTTTTGGATAAATTCTCCGGTTGTATTGGCTAAATCAGTTTTACCTAAAGTGCATCTCGAAGCTACTGGTGGTTCACCAAATGTTACCGGGAAAGTACTTTTAAGCAACTACCTGACTACAGACTTAGCTGCTAATACCTGGACTGAAGTAACGATACCACTTGCCGATTTATGGGCTGCTGATGGAACTTTCACGGGAAAGGATATTATCAAAGACGTATTTTTCTCCCAAAATGTAACTGATAACGTGGAACATGTGTTGTATCTGGACGAATTCAATTTTATAACTGTTCCTACAACTGGGATATTTACACCTACAGTTCAAAAATCAATACCTGCTTACTATGCAAACGGTGAAATTCTGATTTCTAATTATGTAGGTAATGTTCGTGTGTTGGATCTTGCCGGAAAAACAATAGCTGAAGGGTTGGCGAATAATGGAAAACTCAAGGTTTCAATTGAAAAAGGCATTTATATCGTAAATACAACCTTAGGAAACGCAAAAGTTTCAGTGAAATAAATAGCCTGAGAAAGCTGGATATAGTTAGATTTTGATTAAAAAAAACCTGCAATTGTTTTTCAGTTGCGGGTTTTTTAATTTTATACCGGATAGATATATGCGTAAGAACTTACCAAACTAGGTTTAGTTATTTGAAATCGTTTCAATCAGTAAACTTAGGATTAAACAGCAAAAAACCGATATTGATACCGAAATTCCACTGACTTGAAGAGGTACTGAGATAATTTACAAACATTCCAACGGAAGCAATCTTAAAATTTAACACCAACGAGGTTTCAGCCATAAATTGGGTTGATGAAAATGGAGTTGAAAAATAGGCTGTATTATCGACAGCACAGTTGATGGTCTGATACGGAATAAACCAATAAGCCTCACCGCGCAAATGAACTTCTTTAGCCAGGTAATAGATCGGTTTGAGGCCAATTGCCGCAAACTGATTAGCACAAAATGCCTCGTTGAAAACCGTTCGGGTGTAAGGTGTAGGCTGAAATGCCGGTGCATGAATCAAACTAACTGTGTAGTTTTGTAGCAATTTTTGGGATGACAAGGCTATTTCTGCGTACGTTCCAAGGGTGAATTTGGAAGACACCGGAAAATACTGATCCAGTTTTACACGCCACTGAACCCATAAATCAGTGATATCATGAACTTTCAGAGTCGGATTAATTCCTGATACGTAGGATACCTCACCACCCAACAATTGCAATGAAGTAAGGTGTTGATACCCTGAAGTTGGATACATACGGTCGTTGAGCGTGTAACTTTCAATCCGCGCAAAAGCACTGCCAAGCGAAAGAACACTTTTGTCTTCAATACTTGATAAGTTGCGATCCTGAAAATAATGGTCGGTCAATAATCCGTAACCCAGTCCAAATTCCAACCGCCCTTTCATAGTAACCGGAAAACCTACACTGAGTTTGGTATAAAGCTCAGCTTGCGTAAAATTTGCTGTTCTACTATCGGCATAAAATGGTTGTTCCCCTTCAAAGTAATCAAATTGATGCCATACAAGTCCTAATTTCATATACCAGCTTTTCTGTGTGGGCACTTCAATGCGCGTTCCGATTCCCAACCCGTTATAGACCCTCCCAAACTGTGCACCAATATAGGCAGTTTGAGCATATTCAGTCAGATTTTGATAATTAAGTCCGAAATATGCCTGATTTGAAGTGGATGAAGAAACATTTCCGCCCAATAAAACTTTCAGATGATCTTGTGTTTTTACATTCAGAATCAAATTAAAATTACCTGTAGCCGAATTAAAAACTGCATGTGGCATCACTTCCAGTATTTTATCGTCCGAAATCATTTTGAAATACGCTTCTTTAAAATCTTTCAACGTGAATACATCGTTATGGTAGTGAAAAACCTGCTCTACATACCGCTTTTGTAAGCTGTCAACGCCTTCCACAATAACCCTTTGAAATTTTAGTTCAGGGAAACGGCTTTTGAAATCCTTTCTTCGTTGAGTAATTTCCTGAGCGGAAACTCTTCTGCTAACCCTTGCTTTTATTTCATCAATATGTTTCATGGTAGAATCGTAGCCCATCTGAACCAATTCGTCTACCTTATTGAAATCGAAAAGTCGGACATTCGTTGTTTCAAATCTTAACATCAAACCATCTTTAGCTGGAATACTGTAATTCGTTCGTGTCATTATCATGTTTTCTATTTGCATAATAATATCCCGCTGATCCGGCCTTCGTGGATTATGAGCAACAACACTTCCAATTACAAAATCGGGATTAAAATCTTTTCGCATTACATCCACCGGAAAATTATTGAAAATCCCACCGTCAAACAGCAAGCGATTATCAATCGTAATGGGCTTAAACATAAATGGGTAAGTCATGGAAGCCCGAATGGCATCTCCCAACACACCATAGCGAAAAACAACCGATTCTTTGTTGTAAATATCGGAAGCAACACATCGAAACGGAATAAAAAGTTTATCAAAATCGCCACCACACACCGCATTAGCTTGTGCCGAAAAGGGCAAATAAGCATAATTCATCTGGCGTGGCGAAACTATGTTAGTAGGAAGAACGGCCGATTTAAGACTGATTGAATCAATATTGTTGATATTAAACGGAATTTCGACGAAATTAGGTTTCGGGTCAGCATTTCGGAAAAAATATTTGTAATTGGTTTCTATTTCACCTGTTGTCCAGCGTTTAAAATCATTCGATTTAAGAGTTTGTATCATTTCATCCGGACTATAACCCATGGCATACATTCCGCCCACAATAGCTCCCATTGAAGTGCCTGCAACATAATCTATCGGAATTCCATTCTCTTCTAACGCTTTAATGATACCAATATGTGCGATACCCTTTGCTCCGCCTCCACTTAGTACCAATCCTACTTTCTGAGCTGATACCGAAATTATTGCAAAAAGTAAAATAAAAATGATGCTGATTTTTTTCATTTTTTCAATACAAGAACTAATTCATGGTAAAATTACAAAAAAACAATCTAATAGAATCGTGATATACAAATTATTAGTGTTAGATTGATTATCTTTGAATTGCAAAATTAAATATACACACTTTTTAAACAATATCAAATTTAAAACGTTTAATTTCCCGATAACGAATTCAATTTACAAATTACAATTATAACACAATATGAAATTAGGTTTTGCACTGGTTGCTTTTTCTATAATCACTCTTTTAAATGGATATGTGCTTTGGCGCGGATGGCAGGCACTTCCAGCTTCTTCTTTTTCCCGACAGTTGTTCCTGATTGTTGCAATTTTTATGTTTTTGTGCATGATGGGTGGAATGATTTTCGGGCATCTGTTACCCCATTATTTTGCCAAAGTTATTAGTCTCACCGGATTTACTTACTTTATAATTGTCGCATATCTTTTTCTGAGCTTTCTGGCGGTAGATATTGTTCGGATTGCCAATTATTTTATTGGTTTTGCTCCGGCAGGTATGGCTGTTTTCCGTTTTTGGGCATTGATAACTACTTTTGCAGTTACTTTTATTGCTTTGATTTATGGTAACTACAATTTTAAACACCCCGAAGTGGTTACGCTGAATCTCTCAGTTGACAAACCGAAAGAGAATAAAACACTGAAAATTGTAGCCGCCAGTGATACTCATTTAGGTATAACAATTGATAAAGGCATGTTGAAAAAGTATGTTCAACTGATTAATGACCAGCATCCTGATATAGTTTTGCTTGCCGGAGATATTATCGACCGGTCAATTGTTCCGGTTATTAATCAGCACATGGACGAAGAATTACGCACTATCAAAGCTCCACTCGGAGTGTATGCCATAAGCGGTAATCATGAGTTTTACGCAGAAACTATTAATGCTGCTGCCGATTATCTGAAAAAAGCAGGAATCACTTACCTTCGCGATCAGACAGTTTTGATAGGTAAGGATTTTTATGTGGTTGGTCGTGACGATAAAACCAACCATCAACGCAAAGAACTAAATGAATTAGTAAGCGGTTTAGACCATAGCAAACCTATTATTTTGCTTGATCATCAACCATTTAATCTACACGAAGCCGAAGAAAACGGCGTGGATTTACAAATCTCGGGACATACACACAATGGACAGTTTTTCCCCGGTAACTTATTAGTCAAAAAAATGTACCAACTGGGCTATGGCTATATGAAAAAAGGCAAAACTAACTATTATGTTTCCTCCGGACTTGGGCTTTGGGGACCGCAATATCGTATTGGGACACAATCGGAAATTGTGGTGATAAATTTGAAATACTGAAAACCGAAAACACTTTAGTTATTTCAACAAAATAAGTTTTTTCGCAATTATTGAACTTCCAACAGTAAGTTTGTAGAAATATATCCCATTTCTGAAGCTTGATGCATCCCATGTTAATTCATAAGTTCCAGCTGGTTTCTTTTCATTTACTAATGTTACAAGCTCTTTTCCTGTAAAATCAAATATGTTAAGTGTAACAAATTGTTCATCCGGAATTGAGTATTTGATATTAGTTGCCTTATTAAACGGATTCGGATAATTTTGTTCAAGTTCAATTGAATTTTGGTTTGGTTGTACTTCCTCCTGAATTGCGGTACTGGTAGTTATACTTACATCATCAATATAAAGATATGACCAAACACTGTTTGCTGATTCTGCTTTAAAAATCACTTGTACAGTTTGACCTGATAACGAACTCATATCTACATAATATTGAGTCCATTGGTATAAATCATTGTATTGACATAAATAGCCTGAAGAAATTACCTGATTGTTGATTATTATAGACGTTTTTGCTCCAACCCAAAGTCCTCCACATTCTGAAGTACTTGCAGACCGTGTTTGAATGAAGAACGAAAGATATAGTGGCTTATAATTTGGTAAGGTAATAGTTTGATAAATAGCGTTGACATCATAACTGAATCCACCAATTCTTGCCATCCAGTTGCCCGAGCGAGGAATAACTGTAGGTGTTATTTCCGAAGAACTAAAAGCAGAACCAGTTGCAATTAAAGTGTAATTCCCCTGCGAATATTCAGTCCATCCATTGTTACGACCAGCCTCAAAATTTCCATTTATAATTTGAGAGGGTGTTTTTAGCACAAAAATGCAAATAATTAAAATAATTAACAGTGTTCTATTCGTATTCATATCTCTAATTTTTTATTTTAGTTTAGACTAAAATTGAAGTTTTTTAATTCAAAAAAGATAAAATATAAGAGCATTTAAGAGTTTCTACTCTTTTTTGAATTTTTAAAGAGCCAGACATGAATGCCTGACTTCTATGTTTTTATACACTTTGACAGATTATTTTTAATGATCATCCACATAGTATTCCACTAAATGAAAAATATTGCTTTTCGCTCTCTACTAAAATATTTTTTAAACCCTAATCCCTGCAACAGAAATAATAATTGCTACAAGCATTAGCAGGAGGAAATAAAAATATATCCTTAGAGATGGGGCGTACCCCATCTCTACTTGATATACAACTAAATTATTGAGAATCCCTGATACAACGCACTGAGAAACCAAACATCTTATAGCCGTAACGCATGTACACGTTGCTGTAGTTGTTATATACAGCTATGTTCCATGCGTAGTTCGTATCATACTCAGAAGCCATCCACCAGGAGCCATCGATACCAAGTTGGTCGAAGTTACCACTATAGTAGAAACGGTAGCCACCCGGAAGGGCAGAAAAGCCACTTTCGTTGGTAGCACTGGTATTAGGGCTTAACCAATTACCTGTGCCTATTTCTTTTAGTTTACCTCCGGCTACATCTGCACCACCAAGATAAGTGGTAAGGGTGGCCCATTCAACATCGGTAGCTATATGCCAGCCCACGGGAGCTATGATACGACTATCGGCTACAGCAAACCAGTTATATAAATGTCCGTATTTAGTGCCGTTGGCAGCAGTGTTGGCGTAATCGCACCAAGCACCGGTAGATAAAGCTGACCATGCAGTATTATCGGTTACGTTAGCAATAGCATCACCGTTGCGGTAATGAGTGGTTTTCAGGTTTTCTACCATCCACGTTTGAGTGCCAATAGTAACTGAAGTATATACATTACCATCAATGTCGGTAATGCCTACTGGAGCAGCCTGAGTGGTAAAACTTATTTCAGCTCCATAGGCTGTACCAACACTATTAGTTGCATATGCCCGTACATAATAAGTCGTTTTAGGTGTTAAGTTGGTCATTATGCTTGTAAAAGCTCCGGTAGTTCCTGCTTCGGTGGTTTTGGTGGCTAAATCAACTGTTGGATTAACTGATGTACTCCAGCAAATACCACGAGCTGTAATTGTAGCACCACTATCACTGGTTATATTTCCACCACAGGTTGCAGTTGTTGCAGTTATTTCTGAGCTTGCAGTTGTAGTAATTGTTATGGTTGGTACATTATCTTTCACGCAGCGCACAGAGTTTGCGTAACCATTTGACTTTTTCTGTTCGCCCCTGAATATGTCGCTGGCATCCCAAAGGATACTCCTGCTGAAGGCATTGTTCGTATCGCTCTCAGTAGATGTCCACCAGTGACCGAGGCTGCCAAGTTCGCTGAATGTACCCCCGTTTCGGTAACCACCCGGAAATGCAGAAAAGCCGGTTTCATTGGTTGCACCGGTATTTGGGTTAAGCCAATTACCTGTGCCTGTTTCTTTAAGTTTACCTCCGGTTACACCTGTACCACCCAGATAATTAGTAAGGGTTATCCATTCGGCATCGGTAGCTACATGCCAGCCCACGGGAGCTATATTGCGCGCATCGCTGACTGCATACCAGTTGTATAAATGACCGTATTTAGTGCCATTGGCAGCAGTGTTGGCGTAATCGCACCAGGCACCGCTAGTTAAACCTACCCATGCTGTATTATCGGTTATGTTGGCTATTACATCACCGTTGCGGTAATGAGTGGTTTTCAGGTTTTCTACCATCCATGTTTGAGTGCCAATAGTAACTGAAGTATATACATTACCATCAATGTCGGTTACAGCAACGGGTCTAGCCAATGTAGTAAAACTTATTTCAGCTCCATAAGCAGTTCCTGCGCTATTGGAAGCATAAGCCCGTACATAATAAGTAGTATTAACCTGAGTTCGGGATAACAAGTGGTTAATAAGTTGAGATTTCTGGGCATA
>JBAXMR010000035.1:0-36527 GCA_037134195.1 Paludibacter sp.
GTAATCCTGCTTTTTGAAGTTCTATAGCTAAACAACGTTGATAGATTACTTCTTGAATTGCGAAGCTTCACGAATACATTTAAATTATATGCTCTACATGAGTAAAGCCATTTCCAAGTGTATTGTGCACTTTCATAGCGCAGCCAATAATCTTATAAGTCAATTCATCTTTTTCCATAATTCTGTATATTCTTTAATTCTTTAATCCTGATTCAGATATTTTTTTATTTCTGCCTCCAAAGATAAAAACTAATTTTTGCATTAACAACGAATTGTTTAATTTATTTTCAATTTATCTAACGGACTTTTTATATGCTCGAAACCTTTGGTGGTAGTATGCGTATAATCATGATATTTCATAGTACGTTGCACAGCGTGAACCCCGGTTGGTGTAGGTTAGCAATCAAATAAACCGGAGAAGTCTAATCTATTTGCCGAATAATAAGTAAAAAGTATTTGTGAAGCAATGAAAGTTGAAACTTCCATCCATCGAATCAATAAATCAGCTCACTAAAGTCTTTGATTATCTATAAATACAGAATGAAGAATAAAATTTCCGTGCGTCGACCCTAAAATCGCTTCGTTTGGGTCTTCGTACCGTACAAAAGGGTAAAAAACGCTTCGTTGGGGTTGTCGTACCGTGCTATTAACCCTAAAATCGCTTCGTTTGGGTTCTCGTACCGTACAAAAGGGTAAAAAACGCGCTGATGGGGTCTTCGTACCGTGCGATGAACCCTAAAAACGCTTCGATGGGGTCTTCGTACCGTACGAAAGGGTAAAAAACGTGTTGTTAGGGTCGCCGTACATTTTTCAAAATTGCACATCGCTTCATTTTTACACTTTTTTTGTTGCACATTTATATAAGTGTTGTACTTAAAAATGCAGTCATTAATTCATTTATAGGTATATGCGATTAGACCAACCACATTATTTTTCAGATTATATGTGTTTTAATTTGTGTATTTTGCTCAAATGAGTGTATAAAACACATTTGTCAGTTGAAAACAAAAGATGGTGTCTAAAAAGAAAAAAGAACGCAAATTACGCAAAAAAACGCAAATCGACACAAAATACAAATTGCTGATACATCTTCATTTGTAAAAATGAGATTTGCGAAAATTTGTGCCATTTGCGTAATTTGCGTTCAAAAAAATACTTATTGGACACCCCATGATGACTCAATACAGATACGCAACCCCAAAATGGGTTGAATGTTGTTATGATATTGATGTTCAACTCACTTCGGGGTTATATGTGTTAAGTTATTTATATCCTCCGGTTTCGCAAGCTTCACCTGAGGTTATGCACATTTAACTCCTTCGGAGTTATTTTTGAATTTAATATTTATAAATTAGGGCGGCCTAAGCGCCTATACCAATTCATTTATTTTGCAATTTATTTATTTTGAAAAATTTAACTAATGGGTTGATCTGAAAATATTTTGCAACTTACATACTTGTAACAATCTATTAAACAGATTTTTACGCGTTATAAATTAGGAGTATTTTAGAAAATTATCAACAAACTGTTGAAAACTTGAATGAAAATATTTAAAAGTATTTGTTTAATTTTGCAACCGTATTCAGTTCACAGCGGCGAAGTGAAAGCCGTTTGCTGAATATAGATTATGCGTTTCATAATCTTCTTTGAAATGAGTGAAATAGTACAGGATATTTCCGGTATGAAAAAGGAGTGAATGATGGCATATCTTATCGAGTGTATAACAGCAAAAACTTAAAATACATGATATACCAAGATTTCATAAATTTTTCGATGTCCCGTTTACGGAAGCCCGAGCTTCCCGAACTGACAGAAGCGATGCTGAAGATTGTTGAGAAACATGACCCGGCAGCACTGAAAATTTCCGGAATGTATACTATGTTGTCGGAGTTACGTCCCCTGCTTGCCATATTGGCGTTGAAGCACGATGGTTGCCCTAACTCAACAGAATTTGTTCAGCAACGCAAGTTGCGCAACAAGATGTTGGGAGCTATAGTTTCTCATATTGATGGGAACGGAAAAGCGGACGGCAGCTATTGACAACCTGAATCCGCTTTGTACCCTGCGCTATTCGGCTACACACAAAAATGTGTATAATCTTACCTACAGCCTGAATCCGGTAAAAGCTTACGATTTAGGGTTGGTAAAGCAGATTGAAGTTGATTCCGTTGTAGAAGAAAATGCCTATAATGATGCTTTTATATCGGTTGAGTCCATCACCGCTTCCAAAACAAAAATAACCGCCAAACTCACTATTTTTGTAAACGAGGCAGGAGGAGTAAAGAAGAAAAGCATACCCGTAAAAGTGGGTGACGACCTTTATCGTCTGTCCAATGAACGGGAAATTTACGCCGATGGTTATCTGATTGAAGAGATTGATGCCGTGAATAATTGCATTTCGCTTTCCAATGGTAATATTCTCAACACAGGAACCAGTCAGGGAGATATGACCGACGAAATTATGAAGTTCCAGATTCGTAGCACAGTGGAAGAACATCTTAAAAAAGAGTTGCGTCTGAATCCTAAAGGGATTAAAGTTTTATCCTTGTTCTTCATTGACAGAGTAGCTAATTATCGTCAGTATGGTGATAATGGCGAAACTTCGAATGGCAAGTTTGCACAGTGGTTTGAAGAAATTTATCGGGAGTTTGTTTCAAAACCGGCTTTTAAAGCCCTGGGGAAACATCCGGTTGACCAAATTCATAATGGCTATTTCTCGCAGGACAAGAAAGGAAAACTGAAAGATACTTCGGGCGAAATTCAGGCGGATGATGATACCTACAACCTGATTATGAAAGAAAAAGAGAAATTGCTGGACAAAGAGAATCCATTACGTTTTATCTTTTCTCATTCAGCACTTCGTGAAGGTTGGGACAATCCGAATGTGTTTCAGATTTGCACACTGAACGAAACAAAATCAGAAATCAAAAAACGTCAGGAAATAGGCCGGGGTTTACGTCTTGCCGTTGGTCAGGATGGAAAAAGAATCTATGATCAGAACATAAACCGCCTGACAGTGATTGCTAACGAATCGTATGAAGATTTTGTCAAAGCGTTGCAAAAAGAAATTGAAGACGATTGCGGTGTTGAGTTTAAAGGTAGGATTAAAAATAAACGGGAGCGGAAAGCCATTAAATACCGAAAGGGATTTGAGGCAGATCCACGATTCCTTGAAATATGGAATAAGATTAAAAACAAAACTACCTACAGGGTTGATTACGACACAGATGATTTAATTGAAAAAGCTGCAAAAGCTATTCAGCAAATAGCTGTGATTAAAGCACCATCCATTCGTTCCACCAAGTTTTCGGTAAGTATGACCGATGCAGGTGTGGGCGTAACTTATGCAGGCGATAAAGTTGAATCGTATGATAGCTATGCCTGGAAAATTCCTGATGTGCTGGGGTATATTCAGGGCAAAACAGAGCTAACCCGTTCCACCATTCAGGAAATACTTAGCAAGTCGGGCAGGATAAAAGACATTCTGGTAAATCCACAGTTATTTCTCGACCTGGCTTCTCAGTCAATTAAGCATACGCTGCACAATTTGATGATTGATGGTATCAAGTATCAGAAGTTAGGCGATTCGGAATACAAAATGACCTTATTTGAAGCCGAGGAATTGGAGATTTATCTGGATGATTTTTCGTTTAAGGTGTCAGATTCAACAAAGACTATTTTTGAAGAATTTATACCGCTTGATTCAAACGTGGAAAGTCGGTTTGCACAGGACTGCGAATCAAGTCCACAAATAAAATTCTATTTTAAATTGCCTAACTGGTTCAAAATTCCAACACCCATAGGAAACTATAATCCCGACTGGGCAGTGGTGTTCGACGATGAGAAGAAAATCTATTTTATTGCTGAAACAAAAGACAGCGGCAAGCCGGAAATTGAACTTCCGAAACTCAGAGAAGAAGAATAATTAAAAATTAAATGCGGAAAAGCTCACTTTAAAGAATTCAATAACCTGGAGTATCGGGTTGTGAATAAGGTAGGACAGTTGATTGATTAGCGACTTTGCGGCTTGCGTGATAATAGGCTATACAAGCAGAAAGTAAATTAATAACGGTTGAATCTGTGGTGGGTTCAGCCGCTGCTATGATTATTTTGCTTTGAGTTTGAAAGTATAACTATATGGAATCAGTTTCCGGTTTTCGTGGTTATCAGTCCAGATATCTTCATCGTGGCTGATATCAACAATGGTTTTCGTATTCGTTGTTTTAAATCGCCAGGCTACATTAACCATACTTTTCAGATAATCGGGTATGAATCGTTTTTTTTTCTTGAAATGGATAGAACTTGCTATGTTCTGCAACAAGAAAAGATATAAGTATGAGAAAAATTAAATATCATATTTTTCAATCACAAAGTAGCACTTAGTTACATAGTAGCACTGTGTATTTTTCGTTGAAAACATAGTACTTATAGATATGCTGAATGTGCTCTGTGAGACAATGTTAGCTTTTTTTTTGTTTTTCTATGTGACACTATGTCACTATGTGAACTATGTGCTTGATTTTTCTGTATTAAATACGACATTATATATTTTTCACTACTTAGTAAATAAATCCCGTTTTAGCGTGAGTATGTTTTGTTAAGTATGACAGTTAAACTTAGTTATTTTTGCTCCTGATTTTTAAAATGACAATCCTGAAAAGCGATTGTCATTTTTTTTATTACTTTTGTTGCAAATCACTTCAAACCCATAAAATATTTATTATCGGATGAAAAAATTACTTTTTCTTATTGCAGGACTTATCGTATCAGTCATAATTTCGGCTCAGGATATACCCGAACACATTTCATATACACGAATTTATGATTTTCTGGACGAGCTTGCAACTGATGGTATTTTTGAACTAAATTCAGTAGCAAAACCCTATTCACGCTCATTTATTGCCGGAAAACTGGTTGAAGCTGAAAATAATAAAAGCCTCAATACACGCCAACGCAAAGAGTTGAGGTTTTTTAAAAATGAATTTGCGCTTGAACTTAAACGCTTACCGGATAATTTTCTTGAATTTCGTTACAAAACTTCCACACTAGCTTTACTTCAACCGGCATATAATTACCAGGATACTTCGTTTCGTGCACGTATAACTCCTATTTTGGGAATGCATGTGACTGTGAATGGTAACGGAGCTTTCACCAAACGATGGTATGGTGCTGATTTCCAAGGTATGATTGGGAAAAACTTTAGTGTTTACGGTAGTCTACGTGATTTGTCGATTGATGCAAGTTGGTTGAAAAACAATTTGCCAGTTTCAGCAGCTTTACTGGCACGCCCGAGCTATTTGAATGATTACCCAGGCTATGAATATAAAGAATCTTCTCAAGGTGGCGATTTCAGCGATTCGCGAGGTGGAATTAAATACAGCTGGAACTGGGGTTCGGTAGGGTTGGTAAAGGATAATGTGGTATGGGGCGATAATTACCACGGTTCGAATATTCTTTCCGGTCGAGCACCATCGTTTCCTATGCTGACATTACACTTAAAGCCTGTAAGCTGGTTTGAGATGCAGTATATTCATGGTTGGCTGGTATCCAATGTGTTGGATTCAACTCGTTATTATATCGACAATACCGGTGCAAAAGAATACCGAATGTCAAATAAATTCATTGCAGCTAATTTATTCACATTCACACCTGTCAGAAATCTGAATTTATCAATCGGAAACTCTATTATTTATGCCGAACCTAATATCCAGGCCGCCTATTTTATTCCTATTGCATTCTATAAATCAGAAGATCATACACTTACTAAAGGACTGGCTATTGAAAATCAGAATTCGCAGGTTTTTCTGAATATAAGTTCCAGAAATATTAAACATTTACATCTTTTTACTTCCATTTATGCGGATGAAATTAGCTGGAGTAGGTTCATGCCAAGTAGTAAGGAACGAAATCCGATTTCGTATAAAGTTGGAGCAAATCTGAGTAATTTTCCGCTTGCAAATTTGTCGCTGATAGCCGAATATACTAACTCGAACATAATAAATTACAAACATTCAATACCGGCAATTACATGGGCTTCAAACGGATATAATCTTGGAAGTTATTTGGGTGATAATTCAACAGAACTTTATTTGGCAGCACGTTATAAGCCTTTTCAGGGAGTGGATTTGAGCTTCTCGTATTCAAACGCAAAACATGGCAATGAATATATTTATGACAGAGCAGCTATTCGTAATATTATTAGTCAACCCTCTTTGGGTGATATTACGTGGAGTAATCAGTCATTGGCTTTCGATCTACATGTAGAAATAATCAATAATGTGTATGCATTTGCCAATGTAACTTACAGCGATATAAAAGGTTATAACCTGACATCAACATCTATTTCAGGCGAAATCAGAAAAGATGCACAAGGCTATCTTGATTTATTTACGCCTAAATACCTTCAGGGAAAAAATACGACACTTTCTTTTGGGATGAGTTTTGGTTTCTAAAAATCAAACAAATGAAAAAACCTTTAATAATTGGCATTACCGGTGGAATAGGCAGTGGGAAAACCACACTGTCAGATCATTTGAGACGTGAAGGTTATTCGGTTTACGATTCAGATAAAGAAGCCCGCAGGTTGCAAAATGAACATCCGGTTATCCGACAAAAATTAACCGATTTATTTGGTTCCGAAATTTATACGTTTGAGGGTTTAAATCGAAGGGTATTGGCAGATATTGTGTTTGGAAATCAGGAATTACTCCTTAAACTAAACAATATTGTTCACCCAGTTATAAGGGAAGATTTTAGAAAATGGATTGATAAATGTGTGAATGAGCAGTTTGTATTTGTTGAATCAGCTATCCTGTTCGAAAGTGGTTTTATTAAACTGGTTGATAAAGTTGTGCTGATGACGGCTTCAGAAGAACTCAGGATGCACCGTGTAATGAAACGTGATGGAAGTACACCTGAACAGGTTAAAGCCCGCATGTCAAATCAACTTGACGATAAAGATAAAATTCCTTTTGCTGATTACGTGATTCACACGGATGACAATTTGCCGATGATTGATAAAATGAAGAGACTTTTAAAACAGCTTTCGCTAATTTAAATAACTAAAACTTAAATAAAAAATAAACTTGCACCCGCAATACTGATGACCGCACCAATAACTTGTTGCGGTCTTATTTTTTCTTTAAACATTATGGCTGATGGAACAATAATGAATATCGGAACTAAAGCCATTAGGGTGGAGGCAATGCCGGTTTTGGTTTGTTGAATTGCAAAAAGTCCCAGGGCAACACCGATAAAAGGGCCGAAGATTGCACCAACAGTTACTGATTTCATTGCCGACGTGTGAGTAAAAGCCTGTTGAATTTTAGGCCAGCGACGTAGAATAGTGATAAGGATTCCAAAACTTATCAGACCAAAAATTGCCCGAATTTGTGTGGCAGAAACCGGATCGTAATGTCCCATTCCTTTTTTACTCAGAATTAAACCAATTGCCTGTCCTAAAGCTCCGCCGAAAGCAAGTAAAAAGCCTTTGAATGGTATATTCAGCTTCATTTTTCGATTAGATATGGCAATAATTATTCCGCTAAGGCTTACGATAATAGCGATGATGCTTTTTGGTGACAGAATTTCGTCAAGAAAAAACCATCCAATAATTGCTGTTAGCATGGGAGCGAGACTCATTACTAATGTAGCAGTACGAGAGCCAATTACCATATACGACTGAAACAGAAGCATATCGCCTAAAAAGAATCCAATGAATCCAGAAAGTCCCAACCACAACCATTGATAACCCGTAGCATCAGTAGGAAGGAAAATACCTCTGCTGAAAAAAGTGGTAATACCCAAAAAACCGATTGCAAAAAGTAATCGAATGAAATTCACCGATAAAGAACCGATTTTATGTCCTGCCTTTTCAAAAAATAATGCGCTCAAAGTCCAGCACACCGATACACCTAAACCGGCAAATTCACCTATATGCGATTGAAACACCTTTTATAATTTACGATTTTAGATTGACAACTTACGATTGGAAAATCAGATTTTTCTGATAAATAATGCTGTAAAGGTAGTACAACTTTTTAATTAATGTATTGCGAACTAATATTATTTATTTAGAGTTTGTTTATAAATATAATTTTATATTGTTATTATTTTAAAATAATTGCTCGTTAAAAAGAAATTACGATTATCTTTGTTTGTTTATTTGTTTGTTTTTATTAATACAATTTTAATCTTTAAAAATGAGAAAATTTTTAGTTTTAGCGGTTTTTATTTCGGTGATTGAATTCTTGTCTTCAAAACCAAGAACAGCTTTTGAAGCTCTGCAACTGGCACATACACAAATTTCAGGTACAATGCAAAAAGTTCCGGCAGCTATTGAATTGAATCTGGTTTACACGGCAACAGATAACTCTTTGCCTGCAAATAACGGTTTATATTATGTTTACAACAAAGCTGTAAATTCAGGTTTTGTGATTATCTCGGGTGATGATCGTGCCAATACTGTTTTAGGTTACTCCGATTCGGGTAGTTTTGATATAAATCAAGTACCGGATGGATTGAAATATTGGCTTGAGGGCTATTCTCTGGAAATTAAATCAATACTAAATACGCCTGATATTCAGCCTGTTCAACTGGTAACTAAATCAAACAATACAGGATTTCAAAAAGTAACAGCTACTTCTGTTGCTCCGCTGTTGGGTGATATCAAATGGAATCAGGGTAGCCCTTACAACAATTTATGCCCATTTGCTCCGGGCAGTACAACTACTCGATGCGTTACAGGTTGTGTGGCAACTGCCATGGCTCAGGTAATGGGTTATTACAAATGGCCGGTAAGCGGAATCGGTTCAAATACCTATACATCGAAAACTAATTCATTTACCTTAAGTGTCAACTTTTCGCAAACCCAATATGATTGGGCAAATATGAACTCCACATATAGTTCAACTTCTACCGCTGTTCAAAACAATGCTGTTGCAACCTTGATGTATCATTGCGGAGTGGCAGTTAATATGGATTATGCTTTGTCAAGTAGTGCATCAACAACTCTAATGGCTAAATCGTTGATTTCAAATTTTGGATACGACCCAAATCTTCAAGTTTTGCTTAGAAATTATTATACACGTGCCGAAATAAGTGATATTCTAAAATCCGAATTAACTTCTTTACGTCCTATACTATATTCAGGTCTATCGGTCGATGGTGGACATCAATTTGTTTGTGATGGTTTTGATAGTAATGGGTATTTTCATTTCAACTGGGGTTGGGGAGGTCTGTCAAATGGTTATTTCGAATTATCGGCTCTTAATCCGGGCAGTCAGGGAATTGGAGGTAGCTCGGGAGGTTATAATCGCGATCAATCTATAACCATAGGTATTCAAAAACCAACGGCAAATTCAGTACCGAGGTATATAATGTACTCCAATTCGTTGATGACAAGTTCTTTATCGGCTATGCCCCGAACAGGAACTGTTACTATCACTCCTACAAGTTTTTATAATAATGGAATAAATGTATTTGCCGGCAATATTGGATTGGCATTGTATAAAGACAGTGTACTGGTACAAACTATCAAAACTTACTCAGGTATAAATCTTCAGGCCGGATATGGATGGGCTTCATATACCATGTCAAGCGTTTCTGTACCTGCCTCCATTGCTAATGGAAATTATAAATTATATTTAGTTTATAAAGGAACGAATGAAAGTAATTGGCAAATTGTAAGAACCAAAGTTGGTACGCCTAATTATTTGAATGTTGAAGTTACTACTACGAACGTAAATATAACTGCACCAACAAATGTTCTTCCGCTTTTAACGCTTAATTCATTAATAGTAACGGGTAATATTTATCAAAATAAAATTGGAAGAATTGCCGTAAACATAACAAATACTGGAAATGAATATAACTCAAAAATTGGTATTCAGCTAAAATCAAAATTAAATAGCAGTGTATATCAGCTGCTTACTGAAGATGCAAATATAACTTCCGGTGAAACGAAATCGTATTATTTTAATGATTCAATAAAATTGGCTCCGGGAGATTATGAAATTTCTGCTTTATACGATTCTCAAAATAAATGGACTAGTACTACCACACTTACAACAATAGGAAATATTCAAAATATCACTATAGCAACAGCTCCAACAGCAACCCCAAATTTGACTCTGATGTCGCCTATTTCATTTCCTAATACATTGGCAGTACAAAAAGACAATGCAGTCTTATCAGCAACAATCAAAAATACATCAGGGTATTTTGATCAAGATCTGATTGCTTTTGTTTTTCCATCAACCGGTGGAAGTTCTTTAACATACATGGGGTATCAGTTAGCTATTTTTGATACTAATGAACAGAAAACGGTCACTTTTGGTAACAGCATTAATTTAGCAACAAATACAAGCTATAAAATTGCTATTTATTATTGGAATACTACTATAAATGGGTGGACACGATTAACTCCAAGTTCAAATGCTTCAATAAATTTCACACTCATTGATAATATTTCAGCGGTGAATACTCCAAAAGCGATTGAGGGATTTGATATTTTTCCAAATCCGGCTATCAATTCAATTCGGTTTAATTCGGATGTCAATGTTCGGTCTGTTCAGATTTTTGATGCATCCGGAAAACTTGTACTGTCTAATCAACCCAAAACAGTGGGAATTATAACTTTACAAGTGGAAAATTTAAAATCAGGGAATTATATTGTTCAACTGAATACTGATAATGGATTTAAAATTGGCAAATTTTCTAAACGCTAATTACATGTATAAACTGCTGATAATTTGTTTGTTTACACTAATTTCTTTTATAAGTTGTGTGCCGACATCAAAAATACTAAAATTAGAAAATGAGCAACTTTTAAATTCTGTTGTAAGGGCAGAAGCACAAGTCATTGTTTATAAAACTATAAAAGATTATTCGCAATTTGTACCGGTTACAATGAATGAGGAGCGAACCAGAATTGTTTCGTATCCTGCGCCTTCCGATTTATTTGTGAATGGAAAACCGACATTACCAACTTCTTTGAAAAACGGATATCTGCTTGACAATAGAGGAATTAATAAAAATGTTGTGTTCCTGAATTACACTTACGAAACATACGGAAAAATGAATGAAGCACCATCATTAGAAGAAATGCTGAAAAACATTAAAGACAAATTTCCATTGGTGGAACTAATTTACTGTGGACCACAAAATAAATTTAAAGATGAGATAAAAGAGTTAAACATCTTGATAGATAAAGGATTTCCGGGTTGCCAAAAAGCAAAGATTATACCCATGACAGTTAATAGCATTACAGATTCGGAATACCAATCTAAAAATTAAATGAAACAAAAGAAAATAGAATGGAACGCTGATTTACGCTGATATAACGGATAAAAAAAAACGGATTAGAAATACCGATTAATCGGTATTGATTAAAGAGCAAAATCAAAAATGCTTGCATTTTTATAATCCGTTTAAAATACCGTCAAGTCGGCATCTTCGATCAGCTTAAACCGCGAATGCCGTCAAGACGGCATGTTCCATCTGCGTTCTATTCATCAGTTGTTTCTTAAGATTTAACGGTTATCAGATGATAGCATTACAGATTGGAAATACTAATCTAAAAAAATAAATTAAACCAAATAAATTCCCCCAGAGCCCTAAAACGGGGTTTAAAGGGTGGTTTTCGAATTGATTTATATATCTCAATTGTAAATAATATTATGAGACAAAAGAAACTATACATCCCCTTTAGGTCTGCCGCAGTCAGGGGCATGGGGCAGTTTGTTTCTTAGGAGCATCGCAGATTGGAAATACCAATCTAAAAATAAAATGAAACAAAAGAAAAGAGAATGGAACGCTGATTTACACTGATATAACGGATAAAAAAAACGGATTAGAAATACCGATAAATCGGTATTGATTAAGGAGCAAAATCAAAAATGCTTGCATTTTTATAATCCGTTTAAAATCAGCTTAAACCGCGAAAATCTGCGTTCTATTAATCATTTGTTTCTTAGGAGTTTAGAGACTTATGCCTAAAGAAGATTATTTATTAAAATACCTCGAAAAACTAAGCAGAGTAATTGCTGCTATGCTTGGTTTTCGGGAAAAAGGTTTTCCTGAGGATGCCATCCGTTTGGCTGATGAAACTTACAAGGAATTGTTTGGTCTGAATCTGGAAGAGTTAGATATTATGCCGGTGGAACATTTTGTTGAACTTATAAAGAAAAGTGGGTACTCAGCAACTTTTCTGGAAATACTGGCAAAACTGGTTTATGAAACAGCAAAATCTATAGAAAAATCCGGCAATTCAACTGAATTTCCTAAAAAAGCATTGGAAGTTTATATTATGCTTAACGAAAAAGATAAAACATTCTCTTTTGAACGGGAAATGATTATTTCGGAGCTAAAAGAATTGACATACAAATAATACTAAGTAAATATCGCCTAAAAGGCAACCTGCGGCTATAACCAAAGGAAAAAATAACTTTCAAATGATAAACTACAAAAACAAACAACGTCCTGAGAAGGATATGATCTTCGGCATTCGGGCTGTAATTGAGGCAATTCAGGCAGGAAAAGAAATTGATAAGATATTGATGCGCAGGGATATGACCAGCGAATTGTCGCGTGAGCTTTTCGCTGCATTGGAAGGACTTCAGGTGCCGGTACAATATGTACCACTCGAAAAACTGAATAAAATAACGATGAAAAATCATCAGGGTACGATAGCATTTATTTCACCGGTGGCTTATCAGCGAATTGAAGATATTATACCAACTATTTACGAAGAAGGTCGATTACCATTTATTGTTATTCTGGATGGAATTACGGATGTGCGCAATTTTGGAGCTATTGCCCGTACTTGTGAATGTGCCGCAGTTGATGCCATTGTTATCCCAACTAAAGGTGGTGCATCTATTAATGCCGATGCTATTAAAACATCTGCAGGAGCATTGCTATCAATTCCTGTTTGTCGGGAGGAGAATCTTGGAAATGCACTGAAATTTCTTGTTTCATCTGGAATAAAGCTTGTTGCAGCCAGTGAAAAAGCCACAAAAAACTATACTGAAGCCGTTCTTTCTGAGCCAATTGGAATTATTATGGGTTCGGAGGATGAAGGTGTTTCGCCTGATCGTTTGCGGTTATGTGACGAGATGGTGAGTATTCCAATGTTGGGAAGTATCGATTCGTTGAATGTATCCGTAGCTGCCGGTGTGTTGATTTATGAAGCGGTGCGTCAGCGGGGTATTATAGATTCATTGTTGGGTTAATTAGATGATTAGTTAACTGGTTAATTAGTTTAATAAGGAATTAAATATTTTCAAGTATCAAATTCAATCAATCAAACATCAGTACAATGACTGTTCTGTATGAAGATAACCACATAATTGCCATTAATAAAACCTGTTCAGAAATAGTTCAGGGTGATAAAACAGGTGATGAGCCACTTTCAGAAACGATAAAAAAATACCTGAAAGAGAAATATAATAAGCCCGGTGAGGTTTTTTGTGGAGTCACTCATCGTCTCGACCGACCGGTGAGTGGGGTAGTATTGTTTGCAAAAACCAGCAAAGCACTTTCCCGACTGAACGAAATGTTTAAGAATCAGGAGGTAAAGAAAACCTATTGGGCAATTGTAAAGGAAAAACCCTCCTTGCACGAAGGTCGTTTAGAACATTTTCTGGTGAGGAATGAAAAACAAAACAAATCGGTGGCACACGACAAGATGGTTTCAAACGCCAAAGCTGCTGCGTTGAGTTATAAACTGATTGCTCATTCCGAAACTTATTATTTACTGGAAGTTCATTTGGAAACAGGCAGACATCATCAAATTCGCTGTCAGCTTGCAAAAATAGGTTGTCCGATAAAAGGTGATTTAAAATACGGTTTTGCCCGTTCTAATCCTAATGGAGGTATCAGTTTGCATGCACGTAACGTGGAATTTTTACATCCAGTTTCCAAACAACTAATTCAAATAACTGCTCCGGTACCTGAAGATGATAAACTTTGGTTGGCTTTTGAGAAATTGGTTTAGTCAGTTACTTCTATCAACAGCATTTTTCAAACATGCATCGTTCTTCGGAGGTTTCAAATTCTATGGTAGCGTGTTCTATGCCTTTTGCTTTTAATGAGTCACGAATTTGTGTTTTTAATTCTGCCAGTTTTACCATTTCTGACGAATTATTCAGTACCACATGAACTGTGAGGACGTTGTAACTTCCATCTACCGACCAAACATGCAAATCGTGTATGTTTTCTACTCCTTCAAATTTTTCTAATTGAGTTGAGATGTCAGTTATATCTACTTCAGCAGGAATGCCCTGCAAAATTACCCGCAGGCTTTGACGCATATTTTTGAAAACATTGAACAATACAAAACAAGCTATTGCCACCGACATAACAGGATCGAGTACCGGAACATCAAAGAAGCGCATAAATATAGTACCAACCAAAATAGCTAACCACCCAAGCACATCTTCCAGAAGATGTAGTTTAACCACTTTTTCGTTGATTGAATCAGTTTTTTTTAATCTAAAAACCGCTGCTCCATTGACCAACACTCCTAAAACAGCAAAAAGTAACATCCCATCTGTTTTAGTTGCTTCCGGCTGCAAAATACGTGGAATAGCCACTGTCAGAATTAATATGCTTCCTGTTGCCAGCACAATCGAATTTATAACTGCTCCTAACAATGAAAAGCGTTTGTAGCCGTAGGAATAGGAAGAATCACTTTCCTTTTTTGCCAGTTTTTGAAAATACATTGCCATTCCTAGCGACAAGCAATCGCCTAAATCATGAATGGCATTTGACAGAATGGCAACGCTATTGGTCAGGAATCCTCCTACAATTTCAATTATCGTGAAAAATAAATTCAGAAAGAATGCAACCTGAATATTTTTCGTAGCTTCGTGATGGTGACTATGATTATGATGTTCGTGTGACATAAGATTTGTTTTATTTATCAAACAAATTAAAAATAGAACTGTTCGGCAATGATTAAATTATTGTTTAGGGTTAAACCACTTTTTTACGTCTATTTCGTAACCTGTTCCCTGCATGTAATTGTAAGTTGCCAAGTTCAGTCCTTTACCATAATAATCGAGGTCAATTTCGTTTGGAGTGGTGAATGGAATTTCGTTATTTGCAAAAGTTCCTGCTTTACTATTTACCCGTTTTGCACCTACATTTTCAGGGTTTTGACCGGATGGACTGTGAATGGTCATTGCATAGCGATGCCAGAAAGCTGATTGCAACCAACCATTTTCAAATAATCCACGTACTACTTCGAGCGATTCAATGGTTTCCTGAGCCGTTTCTGTTGGAAAACCATACATCAGGTAAGCATGAGTCATAATGCCGGATTCAGCAAAGTTTTTCATACTTTCACTCGCAATCTCAATAGTTATACCCTTGTTTATTAGTTTCAAAATGCGCGCAGAAGCTACTTCCAATCCACCTGAAACTGCTATACAGCCTGATTTTGCCATCAGATAGGTTAGTTCGGGTGTAAATGATTTTTCGAAACGAACATTAGTCCAATAACTGACCGTTAATTTACGCTGAATAATTTCTTCGGCTAATTTTCGCAACATAACCGGCGATGCAGCTTCGTCTACAAAATGAAAACCAGATTGCCCGGTTTGCTGCATAATTCCTTCCATTCGGTCGACAATGAGTTCGATAGGTGCTTTTTCGTAGCGCTTGATATAATCGAGCGTTCCATCACAAAATGCGCATTTTCCCCAGTAACAACCGTGAGCGAGTATTATTTTATTCCATCGTCCGTTGCTCCACAAAGCATGCATTGGATTGGTGAGTTCTATCATGTTAAGATAGTTGTTTTGCAAAAGCCCATCGTAACTGGGTGTTCCACATTCGGCAAATGGAATGTTTTCCGTACTGTCGAAGTTAACACGTTGAATACTGCCTTGTTCGTCACGATAAAGCGTTCGTATCAATTCTCCATCTTCCATTAATCGCAACAAGGGCAATTCACCATCATCGAAGGTCAGATAATCGATATAATCAAAAACCTTTGGATCGGTCAGGCTGCGTAATTCTGTGTTTACATAACCACCACCAAACACAATTTTAATGCTTGGATGTTCTTTTTTCAGCCATTGAGCACAACGAAGCGCACTGTACAAATTGCCGGGAAAAGGAATACTGAATCCAACAAAATCAGGTAAAGTTTCATTGATTTCTTTTGAAAAGATCTCCAACATCAATTTATCAATCAGCGAAAGCGGTTTCTGCAATTCCATTTCCAAAGGCTCAAATTCAGGCAAACGAAGGCATAGTGATTCGGCATAGCGAATCAATTCAAAATGCGGATCAATAGTTTGTTGAATAAATTGACAGATATTTTTCAGAAAAAGAGAGCAAAGATGTGTTGCCCGGTCATGATTTCCAATCATTCCAAATGCCCATTCCAACTCATCCTCATTAGGAAGTCGTTTGCTTTCTTGCCAAAAATCAAGGTTACTAAAGCGAGTAGCAAGTGAAATGTCACGACCACTCAGAAACTGCATTACCGGTTCTATTGTTTGTAAATAGAAGTCAGTTTGCGAGAGTATTATTTTATTCGATTTGGATAGTTTGGTAAGTGCTGCGGTCTGAAAAACCACCTTCAAATTTTTCTTAGTAAATAACTCCTGAATCAGTTCTATGCTCAAATCCATTTGTTGTGCATCAATCCCACGGGAACGCAAAAAACCTGTCAGATGACAAGTGGCAGGATAGGAGGTATTTAATTGTGTGAGTGGTGGAGTTACGAGAAGAATTTTCTTCATTAGATTTTTTTTTTGCAAACTTACTGAATTATTTTAATAGAAACCGTAAAGAACATGTAATGTGTTGGCTTTGAAAGTAAATTTGTATAAGTAATTTGGAGTTTTTTGATAAAAAAATTAGAATTTCACTGATTTTCTATTTATTATTCATTCGTTCGTTGTATTTTTACCCATCAAATTTGAAATATTACGTACGATTTTTTACTTTCTACTATTTCTTACCAACCGATAAATCTGAATATAATGAATACATTAAAAAAAATATGTGTAACCGTATTGGTATTATTTGCTTTATTAAGTCAAAATCAACTTTATGCTTCAATTGCTTTTCCGGGCTTAATAAGTTTTACTCAACCCGATGGTACAACAATTAGCATTTACCTGAAAGGCGATGAAAAAGCCAAATGGGCTGAAACAGAAGATGGTTATTCGTTACTACTTGATTCGAAAGGAATTTATGAATATGCAGTGTTGCAAGATTCTACAAACCTTATTCTCAGTGGCATAAAAGCCAGGAATATAGGAGAACGTTCGATTGATGATATAAAGTTCCTAAGTTCACTCAATAAACATCTCAGATACACCAGATCACAAGTTTCAAAAATGAGGGATATATGGAAATCTCCGGTTTCAAACAAAATGGAGAAGGTTTTTCCTACAAAAGGTTCCCGAAAACTTGTGTGTATTTTGATGGATTTTCCTGATAAAAAATTCACTAAGACGCAAACCGATTTTGATAATTTATTTAATAAGATTGGCTACACTGAAAACTCTGCAACCGGAAGTGTACGTGATTATTTTAAAGAATCTTCCTATAACCAGTTAGATTTATCAGTTACTGTTGTTGGACCTTTCACAACGGCTAATAATATGGCGTATTATGGTGGAAATAATTCCAGTGGGAATGACCTTAGAGACCGAGAATTTGCTGCCGAAGCTATTAATTTGGGTTCTACTGCCGTTAATTTTGCCGATTTTGATAATGACAATGATGGAACAGTTGATGGAGTTTATATTATTTATGCCGGATATGGCGAAGAAGCAGGTGGACCGGCAGAAACTATATGGGCTCATGCCTGGAATTTGATAACACCAATAGTAAAAAATGGTAAAACAATATCTAAATATTCAACTTCCTGCGAGTTAAAAGGCAATACAGGTACGACAACTACTGCAATCGGTGTAATTTGTCATGAATTTGGTCATGTGCTTGGAGCTCCCGATTTTTATGATACAGATTATGCAACCAATGGTCAATATGCCGGAACAGGTAAATGGGATTTGCAAGGTACCGGATTATGGTTAAATGGCGGATTCACACCTGCACACCCGAACGCTTATACAAAGTGTTATATTTATAACTGGGCTACACCGACTACATTGACAACCCAGCAAACACTGACTGTTAAGAATTCGAATCAGGATAATACAGCTTTTTACCGAATTAATACTGCAACAACCAACGAATTTTATTTACTTGAAAACCGCCAGAAAATTGGTTTTAATACTGCTAACCTTGGTAATGGTTTGCTAGTTTATCACGTAGATGGAAACTATGTAACTTCAAATTTCAGTGCTAACAATATCAATTGTACCAGTCATCAGGGACTTTATGTAGAACCCGCCGGTTCAACAGCAGCCAATGGAATAGTGTTAGCCGACCTTGCAACCACCAATTCAGCTTTAGCACCATTTCCCGGAAGTTCTAACAAAACTTCATTCACAGATACTTCAATTCCCTCTTCATTGTCGTGGGCAGGAGCAAATACAGGAAAACCGATTACCTCAATAACCGAAGATGCTGTAAACAAAACCATTACTTTTGATTTTATGGGTGGAACAGATGGTTTACCCCCTACTGTTCAGGCGTCTAATTTGTCATTTAGCAATGTAACAGATAACTCTATGACACTAAACTGGACTCGTGGAAATGGAAAATCAGTTTTGGTTTTATTAAAAGCTTACAACGATGTAACTGATGTTCCCGGTGGTGGTACTTATACTGCAAATTCTGTTTATGGTAGCGGTAGCCAGCTTGGTCAGTGGGATTATGCGGTTTACATCGGAACAGGAAACACGGTTACTGTAACAGGACTTGTTTCAGGAACAAAATATTGTGCAGCTGTGGTTGAATATAACTTTAATCCGAATGTATATATGTCTCCTGCCTTGACAGGAAATGCTACTACAACCGGATCTGTGAATTTTGTATATGCTTCTGCGGGAAATCTGGCTACAATTCTGGGAGCTTCAAATTTATCAATAGTTTCCACTCTTAAATTAATTGGTTCGATAGATGCACGTGATTTTAAAACCATGCGTGACAATATGCCACAGTTAACCTCGCTTGATTTAACTGATGTAAGCATTTCACCTTATTCTGGTCCGGATGGTACATTTAATGGTACGAATATTGGCGAAGGAATTAAAAAACAGCTCACAAAATCAGGTACTGAAGTTACTTCAAGTGGTTCATACAGTTTCGCTGAAAATGCCATACCTGCCTATGCGTTTTTAAATCCAAGCTCTTATATTGGAAAAACAGGTTTAACAACATTGAAATTACCAACAAATCTAAATGCGGTTGCTACTTATGCATTTTATGGCTGTACAGGTCTCACGGGTGCATTAGCTATTCCAAATCAGGTAAATTCAATTGAAAGTTACGCGTTTTATAATTGCTCCGGGATTACTGATTTTAAACTTTCAACATCACTGGCAAGTATTGGTGAATATGCATTTTATTTATGTAATGCCGTAACAACTTTAACTTTACCGGCTACCCTATCATCAATCGGAAACCTCTCGTTTGGATATTGCAGTTCAAATACACAATTTGCCATCGATGCTGCAAATCTTAGTTATTCGGTGTTAAATGGAGTACTTTTCAATAAAGACCAAACCAGACTTGTATATTTCCCCACCGGAAAACCGGGTGCATATACTATTCCTTCAACAGTACTTACTATTGCCGGAAATGCTTTTAATGGTTGTAATCAGGTTACGTCAGTTACAATACCTAATAGTTTGACTACAGTCGAAAGTCATGCATTTTGTTATAATGATTTGTTGACTACAATTTTGACAGTGAGCGATCAGCTTAACTTTGCATCGATTGATGGCGTATTGTTTAATAAAAATCAATCGGAGTTAATAGTTTGTCCATCGGGTAAATCGGGCAGTTATACCATTCCCGGAACAGTGTCAAGTATTCGTGAAAGTGCTTTTTACTCTTGCTCAAAACTGACTTCGATAACAATTCCGGCATCAATTGCGACAATTGGAAACACTGCATTTGCATATTGTAGCGGACTTTCATCAATTTATGCAAATAAACCTGCACCGGTTGATTTAAGTGCTTCAACGGATGTATTTGTTGGAATAAATAAGGCAAGTTGTGTGCTGAATGTTTTATATCGGGCAAAACCACTTTATGTTACAGCAAATCAATGGTCTGACTTCACTAATATTACTGAGGCATCAGGATTTTTATTATCAAATTTGTCGGTTAATTTTCCTGCCGAAAGTGGTTCGGCAAATGTAAATATAACTTCAAATACAAACTGGTTGCTAACGCCCGGTCAGGTTTGGGTAAATGTAACTCCAACTTCGGGTACGGGTGATAATACACTAACAATTACTGCAGATGCAAATAGTACTACTGCCGGAAGAAATGCCACTATTACTATATCAGCTCCCGGTGTGCAGTCACAAGTTATTAACGTATATCAGGCAGGTATTGTAGAAGTAGCTCCAACCGTGCAGGCCACAAATCTTACATTTACCAATATTGCCGATAATTCAATGACAATAAACTGGACCAGAGGAAACGGCAAAACGGTTATTGTACTGTTGAAAGCGTATAATGCCGTTACAGAAACGCCAAACAGTGCAACTTACACTCCAAGTTCAGTGTATGGAAACGGAACTCAATTGGGTATATGGGATTATGTGGTTTACTCAGGGACAGGTAATTCAGTTACGGTTACCGGACTTGTTCCCGGATCAAAGTATTATGCTGCAGTATTTGAATGTAATACTTCGATAAACAGTTATTTAACTCCTGGTTTGTCAGGCAGTGGAACAACCACAGGAACTGTAAATTATGTGTATGGTTCTCCCGGAACTTTATCTGCAATACTAGGAACTTCAAACTTAGCTGCGCTTACAACATTTAAAATAGTTGGCAGTATTGATGCCCGTGATTTTAAAACCATGCGCGACAACATGCCATTATTAGCATCGGTTGATTTGTCTGATGCAACTATTTCGGGTTATATTGGCTCGGATGCAACTTATTCGGGAAGTTATAATTATGCAGCAAATACAATTCCAGCCTATGCATTTTATAATTCTACAATAAGTAAAACCGTTCTGAAAAATATTGTTTTTCCAACGACATTAACTTCGGTTGACAAATATGCATTTTATGGTTGCTCCGGTCTTGCCGGAACAGTAACTTTTCCAAACTCGGTAACTACTATTGAAACTTACGCTTTCTACAAATGTACAGCAATTACTGATTTTAGAATTTCAACTTCGCTGGTTAATTTGGGCGATTATGCATTTATGTATTGTAACAGCGTAACAACATTTACCTTACCGGCATCGCTTACCAATATAGGTTACAGACCATTTGGATACTGTGTGAATCATAATTATTTTGTGGTTGACCCGGCTAACCCGAGTTATTCATCGCCTGACGGGGTATTGTTTAATAAAGACCTTACAAAATTAGTATATATCCCAACCGGCAGATCGGGTACATACCTCATTCCATCCAATGTTCAAACAATTGGGAATAATGCATTTTACGGTTGTAAATTAATTACTTCGGTAACTATTCCAAACAATGTTTCATCAATTGAAACACGAGCTTTTGGATATAATAGCCTGATGACAGGATTTATAACTTCGAGTGACCAACCAAACCTAACGGTTGCTGATGGTGTGTTATTTAATAAAAATATGACCGAATTGATAGTTTGCCCTTCAGGAAAATCGGGAAGTTACGTTATCCCTTCTACTGTTTCAACTATTCGTGAAAGTGGATTTATTCGATGCGAAAAGCTGACTTCAATTGTGATTCCAAATAATGTAAGTAAAATAGATACTTGTGTGTTTTTATATTGTACATCTCTTACAAGTATATCCATCCCCGAAACCATTAAGTATTTTGGGGGTTACTCATTCTACGACTGCGAAAAGCTCACTTCAATTTCAATTCCTTCAGGCACTACTTATATTGGTGATGCGGCATTTGCATACTGTATAGGGATGTCAACAATTTATGCAAATCCGACAACTCCTGTGAATCTGACTTTGTCGCCGAGTGTATTTTATAATATCAACAAAACAAATTGTAAACTTTATGTGCCTACCGGATCTAAAAACCTGTATTTGGCTGCCATTAGATGGAAAGACTTTAGCAATATTATTGAATCATCTACTAACATTGTCAATCCGGTTGATTTGGAAAAGGATGTTACCATCAATCCAAATCCTGTTGGCGATTCATTTAAAATTGACGGTATCGATGGAAGTGCAAATGTTACACTGATTGATATATATGGTCGTGAGTTGTTTACGAAACAAGTAAGGAATCAGGAATCTGTTTTTGTTTCCGGTTTAGTAAAGGGTGTTTATTTTGTTCGTATCAAATCAGATTATTTGGTTGTAGAGAAAAAAATATTGAAAAATTAATTGAATTTACTACAGTAAAGTAGTTAGCAGACCCTAACCTGGACAAGCCATAATTATAAGAAAGAATATAAATATTCACTGATTTAAAAAAATAAACAAGTAAGGGACAAGCGGTTTCCTAACCGCTTGATTTTTTGATATTATTCAAGCGACTGGGAAGTCGCATGTCCCTAACAAGTTTGAATTTTATGCCAAAAAATACACTAATTTAAAAGATAAGGTACTAAATAATATTCCTTAACCTTTTCATACAAAAAACCCCGTTACATCCTGCAACGGGGTTATGCTTGAGTTATACAGCCGGAGCTGGTGGGGTTTCGGTTTTTCGTCCTCTGCGCACGGCAATTCCTGTTTTATAGTAGTTGATATAATAATTTACACGGTCGATAAATTCGGTGTAATTGGCTTCGCCTTCTACCAAAACCAATGCATTTATCTGGTTCACGATAGCCTGGTAAGCGGGATCAACTACGATACGGGCGTTGCGGACATTACCACTGATGCGGGCTGCCAATTCATTGGCACGGCTGCCAAAGTGCAAGTCGAAATCGTTGTTTGCTTCGTCAATCTTGTTTAGCCATTCGTTAGCCTGAGCTGTGGTCAAATCGGCTGCGTAGTTCGTGTGGAGTTCGGCATTACGGGTCGAAATGTTATCGGTTTCTTTGTTGTAGGGCAGATTTCGCAGGTCACCGTATTGGTCAAGTTTCCGTTGAATATGTTCAGCAGCAGTGCGTATAGCGGGGTCAAAACTCATGGTTTGTGATTCTATAAATTTGTAGAATCCGCGTTCAAGTATATCTCGATACTCATCGGCCTGGGTAATGGTTTTGGTTTCCAAACTGCCTTGTTCCACTTTCATGGCTGCATCTTCTGCTTCATAAGCCATCAGATAAGCGGCAAAAAGCGGTTTGATTTTCAATTTTTCAGCAGTTTCTTTGTCCACTAAGTTTTTAATGTCGAAATGGAATTTGTGATGTTCGTCGTTTTGAAGATCACGTAAAAAGAACGGAATAATTTGTTTCATAATTTTGAAAATTTTATGTTTATAATTTAGTTGATTATCATTATCCGGTTATGGATGAAGAGTTTTTTTATTGTTGTCGGTATTTTATTCCCCGGTTTACATTCAATTTTGATTCAGCTTAATTCTACTTTTAACGTACTGACATGAACTGGTTTCTGTTTGCCTCAATACGTTAACGGTTTCTCGTGAACCGACTTCTGTTTGCCCCGATACGTTAACGGTTTGTGGTGTTTGGTTTCGGGTTTGCCTCAATACGTTAACGTTTTCTCGTAATCCGCTTTCGGTTTGCCTCCGTACGTTAACGGTTTCCTCTGAACGGGTTTATGATTATATTCTGAACTTTGCAATGCAAATATAATATTCTTAATTTAGATAAAAAACAAATTAATACATTTTAATTGTATTTTATTTTAATTTAATTTTTGTATGGTCGTCTGTACAATAGTTCGTTACAAAAAGTAATATAGTACTGATTACTATATATTTAAGAATCGTAATTTACTATATATAGCTATACTCAAAACAAATAGTAAACGCAAAGCCGCTAAGTTTTAAATGCCTTATATTCAATAACAAGTGAAAGAACGCTAAGACAAAAACTTTCAGTTTTTCTTTGCGTCTTTGCGACTTTGCATCTTTGCGTTAAATAAAACATTTTTTATAACGAACCATTGCTGTATATATTACTTTAATTTTCAATCTATTTTCGGTTCAAGGGTAAATCAAGAGGGGGATATTATTTACAATACTTTCGTATTGAAATTTCGGTGGTATATGTTTCGATTACCTGGTATCAATTTTATTTGTAATTAATCATAAAAATTAGTTGTCATGTTAAATACGTTTATTATCTTTGGGGCAGGAAAAAATTGAAAAAAATTGTTTGATCTGAAATACAATGGGATATTTTAATATCAGAGAAGAGGAGTTGAAAAACAAGGTGGCTCAGGATTATTTTGGGGCGTTCGATTGCACAAAAATAATCGGAAATGTCGATTTTAGTGTCACTGTGCCTGAGTTTTCCAAAGGACAAAAGGGTGGACAAGGTTCCTTGTTTGAGCCTGAATCGCTTCTTTGGGCTGAAGCCAAGCAAGGTGTGAAATCGGATATTTACGAATCGTTTGTGCAACTGATTCTCACCATTGGCAAAGCACGTACTTTCGACAAGCAACTGCCACCGGCATTTTTAGGTGTGTTCGATGCCGAAAAAATGGCTTTCGTGCGCTACAACGATATTCACGAAATTTTTTATCAAAATGATTTCAACTGGAAAGTTACTCCTTCCAATCACGAAACCAAGGAATTCCGCTTGATTTACGATAAAGTAAAAACCACCATCGGGGCTGGTTCATTGCTTTTCCACTTCGACACCGATGCGAAAGAGTTGCACACGTTTATTAAAGCAAATTTTATTGTTGGTAAATCGAGTACTTCAAAAATCAAAATCGACAAAAACAACTTTATGGTTGTTTACAATAAATGGCTTTCGACTGTGAAGCCAACCATTGATGTAAAATGGGATATTGCAAAAAAAATAGGAATTATCGATGGCGATTTCTACCTTGCCGATTTGCTTTCGCAGGATAACGAAACGCTGAAAGAAAAACTTTTTGTTTTGCTCAGAAAAAACCAGTATGAGTTAGACAAAAAGTTGGACGATATGGGTATGTTCAGTTCCAAAACGGCTAATTTCACCGACAACCAAAAAGCCCATATCAGCTTTTGGAACAAATACAAACGACCACCCAAGGAAGAGATTTGGGATTACATTGTGGAGCGTCGCGATTTGCTTGTTCCGCAGGATGTGCGCGAACGGAAAGGTAGTTTTTTCACCCCTCAGCTTTGGGTGGAACTTTCGCAGAAATACATTACCGATGTACTGGGCGATGATTGGCAAGACGAGTATTACATTTGGGATTGTGCTTCGGGCACCGGCAATTTACTCACCGGACTTACCAACAAATACAATATCTGGGCTTCAACACTCGATACGCAAGATGTGGATGTGATGCACGAGCGAATCCACAGCATGAATAAAAATTCGGTGTCAGGAAACGGGGCTAATCTGCTTCACGACCATGTTTTTCAGTTCGATTTTCTGAACGATAGTTTTGATAAACTACCCAAAGGATTGCAGGATATTGTCAACAACCCCGAGAAACGGAAAAAGTTGGTGGTATATATTAATCCACCGTATGCGGAACATGGAAGTAGAGCTACAATTTCAGCACATGGTGAACACAAAGCAAGTGTAGCTACAAAAAGTAAAATATATAATGATTTTAGTAAAACTGTAGGCACTGCAACTCGTGAACTTTTCGTACAATTCTTTTTGCGAATATACAAGGATATACCCGATGCTAAATTAGCTTCATTTAGTACGTTGAAGTTTGTAAACTCTCAAAACTTTTTAAAATTCAGGGAATATTTTAAAGCTGAATTTAAAAAGGGATTTATTTGTAAAGCAAATACATTTGATAATGTAAACGGTAATTTTCCAATTGGATTTTTGATTTGGGATTTGACAAATAAAGTAGAAATCACTAAAGTCCATACCGACATTATTATTAATAACATAAATTTGACATCAAGTTTGATATTAGGTTTAAAAAGCTTTTATTCATTTGGAACAAAAGATTTTATAAGTGGTTGGTTGCGGAAATTTTACGACAAAACAAATGATGCGATTGGTTATTTGATACTTCCCGGTGTTGATATGCAACAACAAAATGGAGTTTATATAACTTCTCAGCCCACAGAAAGTGATATTGAACAACATAAAACAGCTACCATAACAAAAAATAATCTAATTGAAATGTCAATTTATTTGTCCGTGAGACAATGTATTGATCCTACCTGGATAAACAACCGTGACCAATTTTTATATCCAAACGAAGGTTGGCAAACTGATACAGAATTTCAAAACGACTGTCTTGCTTACACGTTGTTCAACAATAATATTCAATCAAAATATGTCACCAATCATTGGATACCTTTTACCGAATATGTGGTTGCCTCGCGCGATAAGTTCGACAGTAATTTTATGACCGATTTTATTGCCGGAAAAATCAAACAGGATGTTGTTGCCGATTTGTTTGGTACTTCGAATGATGTGAGATCTTCAGCTCTTGTGTTTTCAACCGAAGCTAAGGCATTGTTCCAGGCTGGTTTGAAATTATGGCGTTATTATCACGCGCAGCCACGGTGTAATGTAAATGCTTCGTTGTACGATATTCGGGAACACTTTCAGGGACGTAACGAAGCGGGTAAAATGAATAATGCAAGCGAGGATGAAAAATATATGTTGCTCATCAAAGATGTACGTGATTGCACTAAGATTCTTGCAAAGAAAATTGAACCGAAGGTGTACGACTATGGTTTTTTGAAAGCGTAATGGTTTAAATCGACCTTAGGTGTAGATTCATTGTAGTTCTGATTAATTTCAATGCTACATTTTTTATTTTTAACTACCGAAAATATGTCTCAAATGCTGCCAAAATAATTTCATTTCAACCGAAAGAAAGTACCAATGTACTAATTTACCTAGTAAACACAAGCTTATTTTCACTGGATAGTTGCGGACTGTACCAGTAACCTCCACCAGAAAAACCTTTTAGATCTTCAACATCTTCAATCTTGTTTTGTATGACAAATCGTGCCATTAACCCTCTTGCTTTCTTGGTATAAATGACTATTTGTTTTAAATTGTCGTTCTTATATTCGTAAAATTCAATATCAATAATCCTTAGGTTATTGGATTTTGATAAAAGTGTTTTAATGTATTCACCCGATGCCAGATTGAGTATCACTTCGGGTTTGCCAGATATTTTTAAAGCTTTTAGTGCTGAATGGGTGACTTTTTCCTGCCAAAAATCGTATAAATCATTGCCATTGTAGTTTCTAAGTTTTGAACTTACTTCCAGACGGTAGGGTTGAATTAAGTCCAACGGACGAAGAATGCCGTAAAGTCCTGACAATAATCGAAGGTGATTCTGTGCATATTCAAAATCATTGGTACTAAATGTTCGTGCATTAAGCCCACGGTAAACCTCTCCATCAAATACAAAAACAGCTTGTTTTGCATTTTTCAAAGTAAATGGACGATGCCAGTTGAAAATCCGGTCGAAATTAAGGTCGGTAAGATTCGAATTAATTTCAAGTAATCGACTAAGTTCATCTTTATTCAGATCCCGCAATAATTCAATGAGCTGTCCGGCATCCTTTAAAAATTCGGGTATTGTAAAGTCTAAAATAAGATTTTCAGGCTTGAAATTCATTATTTTGGCGGGAGAAAGTAAAATCAACATAAGTTTTGATAAGTAATCTTTCTATATTATACTATTTGTTAAGAGTTTTGTGGGCTACATTATGAATTTTCATATCTGCAATCTACAAAGCTATAATAAAACTCATAACGTTGAAATGAAATTGTATAATGATTGAAATAGAATCGTGTAACGAATAATTTATATTAAATATCGATTTATTGAAAAGGTCTATTCACTTGCCAATACTGTAAAAAAGAAGACCGTCCTCTTAAGAACGGTCTTCTTTTTGAATTAAAAACTTTGTTCAGCCATACGTTTGTAGCCGGTGTAACGCCATTTGGCATTCGCTTCGGCAGCCACGAACAGTTCTTCAGCTTCTGCAGGGAATTGTTTCAATAAGGAAGTGTAACGTACTTCACCGCGTAAAAAGTCCTGAAATTTATCCCATTCAGGTTCTTTCGAATCCAGAATCATTGGGTTCTTTCCTTCTGCTTCCAAATCAGGGTTGAAGCGGTACAAATGCCAGTATCCACATTCTACAGCACGTTTTTGTTCTGTTTGAGCTTGTCCCATACCTGCCAACAGACCGTGGCTGATACATGGAGAGTAAGCAATAATAACCGATGGTCCGTCAAATGCTTCCGCTTCACGGATAGCTTTCAGCGTTTGCGCCTGATTAGCTCCCATGGCTACCTGAGCCACGTAAACATAACCGTAAGTGGCAGCAATCATACCAAGGTCTTTTTTGCGAACACGTTTACCCGAAGCAGCAAATTTAGCCACAGCACCTACCGGAGTAGATTTAGAAGCCTGTCCACCTGTATTTGAGTAAATCTCGGTATCAAGGACAAGGATATTTACGTTTTTACCTGAAGCAATCACGTGATCCAAGCCTCCGAAACCAATATCATACGCCCAACCGTCACCACCAATAATCCATTGTGATTTTTTCACCAGGTATTGAGTAAGTTCAGCTATTTCTTTGCAATATGAACAAGTTCCTGCTTTTACAAGCGGAGTGATTTTACGTTCCAGAATGATGGTTTCATCAGCATCGTTACGTTTTTCAATCCATTCAGCAAAAAGTCCTTTCAATTCGTCAGAACAACAATCGGCTGCCATAGCTTCAGTCATAATACGAACCAAGCGTTCACGCATATTGTCGTTAGCGAAAACCATTCCCAAGCCAAACTCAGCATTGTCTTCGAACAAAGAGTTAGCCCAAGCCGGACCGTGTCCTTCAGGATTCGTTGTATATGGAGTAGAAGGAGCAGAGGCAGAGTAGATAGAGCTACAACCTGTTGCGTTTGAAACCATTTGACGTTCGCCAAACAACTGAGTAACCAGTTTCACATACGGAGTTTCACCACAACCGGCACATGCGCCCGAGAACTCGAACAGTGGAGTTGCCAACTGAGAGTTTTTCACGTTCGATTTCAGGTCAACCAAATGTTGTTTGGATTTCACGTTATCGATACAGTATTCCCAGTTTTTCTGATTTGGATATTGAGTTTCGATTGGAACAAGCGAAAGCGCTTTGTTGCCTTTGTTACCCGGACAAACGTCCACGCAATTGTTACAACCCATACAATCCAGTACGTCAACCTGAATACGGAAAGCAGTATCGGCAAATTGTTTACCGTTGGTTTTCAACATATCGGTGAACGGAGCGTTAGCTTGCTCATTCAAATCAAGAATAAATGGACGAATAGCAGCGTGAGGACAAACATACGCACATTGGTTACACTGAATGCAGTTTGAAGAATTCCAAACCGGAACAGATGCAGCCACACCACGTTTTTCGTATTTAGAAGTTCCCTGATCCCAGGTTCCGTCTTCACGTCCCTTGAAAGCAGATACAGGAAGACTGTCGCCATCCTGAGCATTCACTGCACGAACCACATCTTTGATAAATGCAGGAACGATTTCAGTGCTTACTTCAGTTCCGTCAACAAGATTAGCCCATTCAGCAGGAATTTCCACTTTGGTATATTCACCACCGCGGTCAACAGCTGCATAGTTCATGTTCACCACTTTCTCGCCTTTTTTACCGTACGATTTGTTGATGGCATATTTCATTTGACTAACAGCCAGTTCGTAAGGAACTACGTTAGTGATTTTGAAAAATGCCGATTGCAGAATGGTATTGGTACGGTTACCCAAACCAATTTGTTCAGCAATGTTGGTAGCATCAATAATATATAGACTGATATTGTTGGCAGCAAGGTATTTTTTTACTTTAACCGGAAGATTTTTCAATACTTCTTCTGCATTCCAGATAGTGTTCAACAGGAATGTACCGTTTTTCTTCAAGCCTTTGGTTACGTCGTAAAGGTTCAAATACGCCTGAACGTGACAAGCCACGAAGTCAGGAGTTGTTACCAAATACGTTGAACGGATAGGCGTGTTACCGAAACGAAGGTGAGAACAAGTGAAACCACCTGATTTTTTTGAATCGTAAGCAAAATAAGCCTGACAGTATTTATCGGTGTTATCACCAATAATTTTGATCGAGTTTTTATTAGCTCCAACTGTACCATCAGCACCTAAACCATAAAATTTAGCTTCGATAGTTCCTTCGCCACCCAATGAAATTTCTTCTTTCAATGGAAGTGAAGTGAAAGTAACGTCATCAACGATACCTACAGTAAAGTGATTTTTTGGTTCTGGTAACGCTAAGTTTTCATAAATAGCAATAACCTGAGCAGGAGTGAAGTCTTTAGAAGACAAACCATAACGTCCGCCAACAACTGTTGGTTGATTTTCTGAACCGTACAAAACGTCTTTTACATCTAAATACAAAGGTTCGCCTGTTGCTCCCGGTTCTTTTGTACGATCCAATACGCAAATACGTTTAGCTGTCTTTGGAAGTGCAGCTAAAAAGTGTTTTGCAGAGAATGGACGATACAAGTGAACACAGATTAAACCAACTTTTTCGCCTTTTGCATTCAGGTAATCGATACCTTCTTTCAATGCTTCGGTAGAAGAACCCATGGCAATAACTACACGATCCGCATCGGCAGCACCATAATAATCGAACAAACCATATTGACGGCCTGTAACAACAGCCAGTTTGTTCAGATAATCTTCAACTACTTCAGGAATTGCATCATAGAATGGATTACAAGCTTCGCGAGCCTGGAAGTAAATATCACCGTTTTGAGCAGTACCACGAACAACAGGGTGTTCAGGGCTTAATGCACGGTCGCGGAAACCTTTCAGCGCTTCCTGATCCAATAATGGAATCAGGTCTTCCTGATCGATTTGTTCAATTTTTTGTATTTCGTGTGAAGTACGGAAACCATCAAAGAAGTGTACAAAAGGCACACGGGTTTTGATAGAAGCAAGGTGTGCTATAGCAGCCATATCCATTACTTCCTGAACCGAACCCGTGGCAAACATAGCACATCCGGTCTGACGAACAGCCATAACGTCCTGATGGTCACCAAAGATAGAAAGAGCGTGTGAAGCCAATGCACGGGCCGATACGTGATAAACGCCCGGAAGTAATTCACCGGCTACTTTATACATATTCGGAACCATAAGCAACAAACCCTGAGAAGCAGTGAAAGTGGTAGTCAACGCACCGGCCTGAAGTGATCCGTGCATTGCTGCAGCAGCTCCGGCTTCCGATTGCATTTCCTGTACCTGTACTTTTTCGCCCCAGATGTTTTTACGACCGGTAGCAGCCCATTCGTCAACATATTCTGCCATAGTTGACGATGGCGTGATTGGATAAATGGCAGCTACTTCGCTGAACATATAAGCTATATGCGCTGCAGCCTGATTACCATCACAGGTTAAAAATTTTTTAGATTTAGCCATTTTGTTAGTAATTTTATTAATGTTTATTTTTCTTGTTTGTATTTTAGTTGCCTTTCGGCGATTATTTTCTTTTTTTCTTACTGTTTACTGCTTACAGTTTAGCGTTTACTGCTTTTTTAGTAGAGAAACCCAAACAACCACAACGGTATCACATTTTTACTTCCAACCTCAATATTATCGGTTGCATAAATCACTTTCGAATAATGTTTTGTATTTTCAACTTTCGCATCGCACTTGAAATGATATTGTTGGTCGATACTGAAATCGAGGTGATATTTGCAGGTATTTACTTTATGTCGTGCATGTAATGCATTGTAAAAGAATGTTTTATTCTCCGCTTTTTTATCTATTAGCCCCGAAGAAATGGTATAAAGTAAATTGGTATTCTGAATATAAACCAGATTCGGTTTCTTCGGATATTCATCACCTTCGGAATACAGCATATTTATTAAGCGAGCATCTTTCAGGTATTTGATGTAATTCATGATAGTTGCACGCGAAACACCAATCTGAGTACTTAACTGACTAACATTTGGTGCTGAAGGAGCACTCTGCATCAACAAATAAAGTAATTTTCTGATTTTCGACAGATATTTCAACTCAATTTGTTTGATAAGCAAAATATCCACCTCGAGCATCATGTTTATGGTTTTTACCAGATTTTCCGAGAAATTTCTGTTTTCCAGAAAGAACGGATAAAATCCAAAATGCAGGTAATCCTGAAAATAATCCAATGGATGAACCGACTTACAAATTTCAGTAGCAATTTGCTGATGATTCTGAAGAATTTCTTCTAAAGTATAGGATTTGAAAGCGTTAGCTGACTGAAGGTTTAAAAACTCACGAAACGAAAATCCACGTAAATTATAAGAAGCCACAACATCCTGAATATCTGTATTATCTTCAATAAGTCGCATCACAGACGAACCGGAAAAAACAATATGAAGGTCGGGGTAAAGGTCGTAACATTCGCGCAATTCCTTCGACCAGTTTTCGTATTTGAAGATTTGGTCGAGTAGGAGGGTTCTACCACCAAGCTTACAAAATTCGCCGACAAATTCTACCAGCGTATGTTCAGTGAAATAAAAGTTGTTGAAATTGACGTACAAACAACTGCGGTCTATGCCGAATTGTTCTTTGGCGTACTGTAGTAAAAAGGTGGTTTTTCCCACCCCGCGACTGCCCTTAATTCCTATCAGGCGGTGCGTCCAGTCGATTTCGTCCATTAAAACCCGCCTTACAGGCGATTGAACATGTTCGACCAAATAGGTATGTGTAGTAAAAAAAGCCTCCATTTACGCTTTTATGAGCTACAAAATTAGTACAATATTTCCATTTTGCAATGCAGAGATGGCAGAATTAGGATAAATAACATTCAATTGCTTATAAAACAGCCTATAAGCCATTTTAGTAAATCCACAAATTTTATTTAAAAACAATAAGTTTTGTAAACGATATTTTTAAAAAAAATAATTATTTCTGTTATTATAAATAACTAAGCTTTCAAAAGTTAAATAATTGATTGATATACAACAAAAAAGCAACATATTTGTTTGGTAAAGTCGTTGAAAATGAGTAACTTTGTTTCGCTAAACAAAACCCAATAAATATGTTACGACACTTTTATACAATTAATTATTGTTAGTTTAAAATTCAAACTTTTTATCAAACTTTCTTTATTTATCAATTTCTTGCACTCCGAGCTCTTCCATTTTTAATGGAAGTCCACCAAGAGGGAAGGGTTTCTTATATATTTTTCTTCAAAACATCTTACCAACCTTAATTATCATAGGTTCTTTCAGGTAGATGGCACTTTCGGGACACATTTCCTGACAGCAATAACATTTTATACACTTACTATAATCGTAAACCGGAGCTTTTGTTTTGTCGCCGTTGAGCCAGTTCACCGCTTTGCCATCCACCGGACAACTGTGAACACAAGTTCCGCATTGCGTGCATTTTTCTTCAATAATATAAGGTTTCGGCACAAGGCGGTTGTTGAGGAATTGAACCATTTTACCTTTCTTAATCGTCTTTACCTGTGTGCGTTCCACATTGAAATCCAAGCAGATAAAGTTTTTCAGCGCATCGCCAACTATTTCAATGTCTTCTTCTTTATAATTACCTGCACCGGCTTCGGCACCTACCAATGTCGTGGGTACGAATAGTGGGTTCAGATTAATCATGCGGCTGGCAGTAGCATCCAACGCAATCGGGTCGGTGGAGAACAGCAGCACATTCATGGCACGTGGCGTACCACCGCGCGGACCGTTTCCTTCCATCGCCATCACGCCATCCATCACGTATAGCCGGGGTTTAATAAACGAATTCAAATCCACCAGCATCTTTGCGAAGTCAGTAGCATCGGGCAGTTTCACATGAAATTCGCCTTTGCGCATACCCACCACGCAGCCAAACTGATTCTTTACCCCACCCGTAAAGCGTTCCAGTCCGTGCGTTTTCATTTTGGGCATACTTATGAGTCCATCCGCATCAAGCACACCATTGGCAATATGAAACTTTTTGTTCTGTACACCTGCTTCATAAAATACTTCGCGACCATCCTTAAAATCAGCTGCTTCAATGTTCAGCGTTTCAGCCACATCGGCTATGCCGGCTTTTTTGGCAGCTGCACCCGTAGCACCAAATCCCGGTGAATCGCCATAAAGCAACACAGCTCCCTGCGCGGCAAACTCTTCGGCCACAGCTTTGAACACAGCAGGGTGGGTGGTTACGCATTTTTCGGGAACTTCGCCCACTAATAAATTGACTTTTAGTAGAATTTTCTCACCTTTACTTACAAACAATTGTGTACCGCCAATAAGCTCCAGACCTTTGGCTACGGCTTTTTTTACTTCTTCCGCTTCGTACGAATTACAGCGAACAAGGGCTACTTTACTTTTCATTGAACTATTTTTTTTAAAATTTCAACACTAAGAAACTAAGAATACAAAGTTACACAAAAATTTTATATTTACATTGAGAATTTCACTCCGAATGACGCCCTCAATAATAGAAGAAGCATTTTCCTGATTTGCCTCAGCAGCAGGTTTCGATTCCTGTTTCTGCATTTCCTTTATCTCATTGCCAATTTCCACCAAATCCTTGTACGGAATGGCCGACAAAGTTTGCTGTACATCAATAGGGATGAGTTTAGGTTTCAGTTTTTGCAGCGGATGGTTTTCGGGGTAAAACTGATTCTTATCCGGAGTCCGCACCAGTAGGTCGTTAGGCTCACACACCAGTTGTTGCTGCCGCAAGATTATATCGAGTGACATTCTTTTAGGAGACCGGCTGGATTTCACAATTAAAAAACCCCGCATCAACCTAAGCTGACACGGGATGAATGTTTCGAAATTCTTTGTTATACCTTAAATACAGATACCTATAACTGTACTTCGCCCAGATATACACTGTTGGAGTTCGACGAACGGTTAGCCCTGCTGTAATACATCCAGCCATGCGCTTTTCCACCTGCCCAGTTATCAGGCAGTTCTGCTTCGAGCGTACCGTTGATGCGGGCTACTTCCGGTTCGTACAGCATGGCTTCACGCAGTTCTTCGTTGAAAAATACCACGCTGACCACATCGTCGGGTTTGGCTGAATCGGCCGGATTGTAATGAATATTACCGGTGTACCAAACCACCTTAACGGTTGTGTCGCTTTGCAATGTTGCCGTATGTGTACCCGAAATATAGACATTTTCGCTACCCACCGAAACAACCAACTTACTCAAATCCATACTCCAGTTGCCCACAGAGCCTGTTACTGCATTTTTTAATGTGTATGACACAGCGGTGTCAAATCCGCCTTTACCTTTAAACGTGTACTTAAACAGCTCACGCATACAACCCAGATATGCCAGCACAAACGCAAATTTAGTGCGTTGGGCTATCTGCTTACCGGTGTTTGGGTTCGACGGCGCTTTAAATACTCTCAAAATATTTCCGTTGTTTTTTGTTTTCGCAGCTACTGCGCCACCGTGACGACCGGATATTTCGCCAAATGTGGTTGAATTAAATGTTGCCATTTGCTTTTAATTAATAATTAATAATTCAAAATTAATAACTGATATTATTATTTTTCTCATAAAAATTTTTGCATAGGTTTTTACAAAATAACTACATGTTTTTTTGACTCTATGACATTGCAAAAGTACCATCGACAAATTGAATCTGCAATACATGTAAATTCTATATAATGCTATATAACAGCAACTTATATACTTTTTTGGGTGGGTTTAGGTAGGTTTAGGTGGTTTTAGGTTGATGCTCAGAAAAGTTTAACTTCCATTTATTGGACTTTAATATTTGTTTTCAGAAAATGCTGCAATTATTCTATTATAAACCATCACTTCTGACTAATTTACACTCATATTGTCGCATGTGAATCAATTCACACGCACATTAAATCGTTTGTGGTGATGACATTTTTATGGAGTTCGACATGACCAGTCGCACAGTGAAGGACGATTTCTATTGTGTTTTAGTTTCAACTCAATGCAATAGTTTGCTTTTTATGTTTTAGATTGTTGAAAGGAATCGAGTAGGGTAGGGCTAAAAAAAAGCGTGGACTAAATTTTTTACCGCCACCAAGGCCCTAGGAAAGCCTACACAGAAAGTAAAGTCAAAAGCCCACGCCGTATATTTGATTGCAAAATTACAAAAAACGGTTCATCAAATCAAATTACTCTGTTTTTTTTAATTTTAGTTTGTATCTTGAATCTGTTCTACGATAAAAATCCTGCAAATGTTCTTCAGTAAACCATACTTTCTGACCTTCCGAACAACAATCCATCAACCCGTTATCCCGGTATTCTTTTAATTTAGTATCCGAAATTCCAAGTTTCTTACACATCCCATCTATGCTGTAAGGCTCTCTGATTTCATTCTTCAATTGCATGGATAAAACGGAGCATGCTGACCATCCGAATTCGGTCTTAGCAAATACTAT
>JBAXMR010000036.1:0-36130 GCA_037134195.1 Paludibacter sp.
TCATCATCCAGTTGTAGTCTTTGTAGGCTACATATATTTCCATGGCGGTAAATTCAGGATTATGCGTACGGTCCATCCCTTCGTTGCGGAAGTTCTTGGAAAATTCGTATACACCTTCAAAACCACCTACTATCAATCTCTTAAGGTATAATTCGTCAGCAACACGCAAGTAAAGCGGCATGTCAAGCGCATTGTGATGTGTGATAAACGGACGGGCTGAAGCACCACCGGGAATGGATTGCAGAATTGGAGTCTCAACTTCTATATAACCTTCGGTATTAAAATAATCACGCATCGACTGATATACTTTGGTACGTTTCAGGAAAATATCTTTCACACCTTCGTTTACCACAAGGTCTACGTAGCGTTGACGGTAACGTTGCTCTGGGTCTTCGAATGCATCGAAAGCCACACCGTCCTTGTATTTTACGATGGGTAGCGGTTTAAGCGCTTTGCTCAATACCGTCAGTTCCTGAGCATGAACGCTTATTTCGCCCATTTGCGTGCGGAATACAAAACCCTTGATACCGATAAAGTCTCCAATATCAAGCAGTTTCTTAAATACGGAGTTGTACATTTCGGGTTGCGCTTCGGTGCTGATGTCGTCGCGACTAACATACACCTGAATACGACCTTTCGAGTCCTGTAGCTCGATAAACGAAGCTTTTCCCATAATGCGGCGGCTCATAATGCGACCGGCAACGCAAACAGTTTTAGCGCTTTCTTCGTCTTTAAATTCAGCTTTTATATCGGTAGAAAATGCATCGGTTGGGTACAGGGCGGCAGGGTAGGGGTCAATGCCTAAATTGCGTAATTCGTCCAGACTCTGACGTCTAAACTGTTCTTGTTCGCTAAGTTCTAAACTCATTATCTCTTTTATGTTCAAAATTGCTACAAAAGTACAAAAAAATAGGCAGAATACATAATGCATTGTTCATAAAACGTCTACTTTTTGTTAAACTGCACGTTAAGAATAAAATAATAATTTATATTCCCATGAACCATTTTGCACGTTATTTTTCATCTGCGCCTTTGTGTTTATTAGCTAAATTCATTCTAAAAGGATTACTTTTCATAATGTGATCGGATAAAGTGCGGAGTACCCATATATTTGTTTCATTAAGCCAAAACATAATTTATATGATTTATCTCACAAAAGTATTATGTGAAAAGCAATTGAACATTAACTTCAAATGAAATACCTCCACTAACCAAATTAAGTAATAGAAATTTATTGTAAGATTTTTTTCGTTTTTTAGTAGCCCCTATTTACACGTTTTTAATACTGAATTAAAATAGTATTGAAATTTAAACTTTTAGTTTTGACATAAAAAAACAGCAGATATTAGTCTAATTATTGATTATCTGCTGTTTGTAATTTATTAAATATGGATTATTTGAAGTCTATAACCTAATGAAGTAATCTGCAAATGATTATATCACTTCAGTGACAACTCTTCTTCAAAATATTGAATCGTTTTAATCAATCCTTCATTTAGCTGTACATTTGGATTCCAGCCACCTAGTATCTCACGTGCTTTAGTAATATTTGGTTGACGTTGTTTTGGATCATCCGATGGTAAATCCTGAAAAATAAGCTTTGATTTAGAGCCTGTAAGGTCAATTACCTTGGTAGCTAACTCCAACATGGTAAATTCGTTGGGATTTCCGATATTTATTGGTCCGATAATAGAATCATCAGTTTTCATCATTCGTACCATGCCTTCAAGTAAATCATCTACATACTGAAAACTGCGGGTCTGTTGTCCATCACCAAAAATTGTAATATCCTGCCCTTTTAAAGCCTGCACAATAAAGTTTGAAACCACACGTCCATCATCGGGATTCATACGAGGTCCATAGGTATTGAATATACGGATTATTTTAATCTTAACTCCATTCTGACGATGATAGTCCATGAATAAGGTCTCGGCGCAGCGTTTACCTTCATCGTAGCACGAACGAATTCCGATTGTATTCACATTTCCCCAGTATTCCTCTGGTTGTGGATGCACGCTTGGGTCTCCGTAAACTTCGCTTGTTGAAGCCTGAAGAATTTTAGCTTTTACACGTTTTGCGAGTCCAAGCATATTAATAGCACCCATTACTGAAGTTTTCACTGTTTTAATTGGGTTATACTGATAATGTACAGGAGATGCCGGACAAGCCAGATTATATATTTCATCCACTTCAGCCATGTATGGTGATGTAACGTCATGACGTACGAATTCAAAATATCCGTTCTTCAAATTATGCTCGATATTTTTACGACGCCCTGTAAAAAAATTATCCAGACAAATTACTTCATTGCCTTCACTCAAAAGTCTGTCACACAAATGCGAACCAATAAAACCCGCACCACCCGTAATTAATATTCTACTCATACTATATTTTTTAAAGTTAGAAAGTTAGAAAGTTAGAAAGTTTCTACACTTTTATTTTTTGCACTTTTCTTATTGGGGAGGGGTTAGGGTGGAGTTTATCCGCGTTTTGCACGCTCCCAGTTTACACTTTGAGATTTCTTAAGATAACGACCGAAACCCATAAATACTGCATAATTCATTATAAAGAAATAATAGGGAACAAAAAGCAACTTCACTTTCATTTTTCTGTTTTCGAGAAACCAACCCAACAAAGCAGAAATATAAAATAAAATCTGAAGTCCTAGCATTACAACATACAAATTTGAAACAGGTACGAGAAATATATTAACTGCAAATATTAATAACAATGCCAGCGGAGTAACCGTCCAACGTAATACCCTATGCGAAATATACTGAAACGATAACATTCCATATTTAAATATATTAAGTAATGGATATAATCTGATTACTGATTGAATTCCACCGGCAGCAATGCGAATTTTACGTTTCAATTCTTCTTTCACATTGGCCGAAGCTGTTTCAATGGCATAAGCATCTGGGTCATAATCAATTTTATAACCTTTCATAGCCACCCGAAGCGAAATAATAAAATCATCGAGCAAGGTATCAGGCTCTACTTCATTGAAAAGCTCGGTACGAATAGCAAATAATTCGCCGGCAGCACCTACAGCCGAATAAAGTTCGGCATCCCAACGTTTTAGAGTAGATTCATATTTCCAGTAAATTCCTTCACCGGCTGCCGAAGCTGCTTCCTCATCGGCATTGAATATTCGTTTTTCGCCCGAAACACATCCAACTTTTGGATTACTGAACATTTCGGCAATTTTCATTATAGATTCTTTACCTAACAAAGTATTTGCATCGGAGAAAATAACTATTGAAGTTTTTACAAACTTGATTCCACGATTCATGGCAGCAATTTTTCCACTGCGTTCGGGTCTGTGTAGCACTTCAATTTCGGGATAAGCTTTTAATCGTTCCGGAGTTTCATCGTTCGAACCATCGGTAACCCATATCTGACGAAGTTTTTCTTTCGGATAATTCAACGAAAGTGTATTTTCAACTTTAGCTTTTACATAATCCTGTTCGTTATATGCTGCTATAAGTAGTGTAACTTCAGGTAAATCGGAGGAAGCAACGATTCGGTTTATTTTTTTACCGAACAGCCGTTTAATTTTGATTAAAAAAAACAAAACAATCCCATAACCTACATAAGTGTAGATGATTATTCCGGCTAAAACCCAGAAGATAATTTCTAAAGTACCCATAATTAGTCAGTTTTAATTGTTATTTTTTACTTTTAAAAAACTTATTTCTTATACGTGAAATCGGTCTTGCTATAAGCTGTTTTTCATAGTTGTTCAACCCAATATACCACATTGAAAAACAAAATATTACAGTGTAAATCAAAATTGCTACGATTAGTATTTTTACATTCATAAGATTCAGATACAGAAACATTAAAGTTCCAATGATTGATGGAATTATTAACGAAGGAAAAGTTCTGGCAATTGCTTTTGTAAATCTTTTAATATCTAATCCCACTTTGTGGTGATAATGCCAGTTCATAAAAAATACATTTCCAACTATTAATGCCAATCCCGTTCCAATTGCAGCACCAAGCCCACCATAGAGTTTTACCAATGGAATTGATAGTCCTACATTGCCAAGTGCAATAAAGAAATAGACCCAGGAACGGAATTTGTGCATGTTTTTGGCTCGTTGAATTTCAATTCCAAGATTTTGAATAAGTGGGATAGTTACCGGAATAATTAAGACTAAAGCAATTGGATAGGATGCAGCATAATTTTTACCAGCCCACAAGCAAATAAATGCTTTCCCAAAAAATATAAGTCCGGTAAGAATTAATGATAACATAATAAATTGAATTCTACCTAATCGGGTAAAAAGCTCACTGAGTGCTCCATTGCCATTTTTGGAGGCAACCAGTGAATTGACACGGGGAATATAAACTCCTGAAATTGCTGTTGAAAGTTGTAAATAATACGAATTTAACTGTGCTGCCACACTATAGGTAGCAACCTCAATAGTACCACGAAATCTACCAATAATAAACCGGTCGACATTCCAGTTAATTTGATTTACAACCAGATTCAGGAAAATGTAGGACGAAAACACAAATAACTCGCGAACCAGCGAAATATCCAGGTTTTTGTATGAAAATTTAATATGAATTTTTTTATACGAGAAAATCAGGTTAATCAATTCAATCAGAAAATTGATAACCGTTGTTACGATAACCATTCCAATAGAACCGTATCCCATGATTAATATTGGTAAAATCAGAAAAGGGCTTGTAACTATTCGGGCAATTTGCAACAATCGTTGGAATATAAACTTCTCATTTGCTGTTACATAGGAATTGAACACAATACACGGAAACGTAATAGCAATATTCACGACCATTAATGCCATTAATACTTTTGCTTTCGAGAGTTCGGCTAAACTTAGTTTTGTTCCGAAAATAGTATCTGTATAATACACTAAAACAATACCACAAAGTATAGCGATTGTACCTAATATTCCAAAAATAATCATGAATATTCCATTAAGTTTGGCTATGCTTTCTTCATCTTTAGCAACTTTATATGCTGAGTAATACTTAATATAAGCACTACCAAATCCAAAATTGAAAAGTCCAAGGTAACTCACTACGGAAGCAACGAGGTTGTAAAGTCCAAATTCGCTTTGTCCTAATAACCGAAGCATAATCGGTGTATAAACAATCGAAATCAAACTTCCCAGTCCTATGATTAAATAGGACATAATTGCACCTGCTTTTAATTGATTTACCTTCATCAGTTTTTACTTTCAGTTTTAATTACCAAACCTAAGTAATTATTTACTTTGGCACGCTCAGTTTTTATTATTTCCGGAATATGACTGAAATCAATTTTGAAAATATCACTTGCTTTCTGCAATTTTGAGTATTTTCTTGATTCAAAATTGAATTTTGATAACAAAGTTTCAATGCGCGACGACATGGGAGCACTTTTGCCTTCTCGATCGAAAACCACAAATGGTTTTTCCATTTGAATCGAAAATATGATTGCATGAAACGAATCGGTACAAACTATACTTGCTGAATTGATGTAGTCAACAAATTCACCCGGATTGGCATCATAACGTTCAATATCATCCAAACTAGCCAACTGAACTATTTCAAGACCGTTTTTTATTGCAATTTCATTCAGAATTTTCTTACGTTTAGCTGATAATACACCAATAAAATAGGTAAGTAAATAGGCATTTGCAGGTTTTTTGCGTCCGGCTTCAGAAACTGCCAACCATTGTTCTTTTGTAAGCATTAAAGTTGGATCAACAAGTACCTGTGCTTCACGTCCGGTAAGTTTTTTAATCAAATCTGCCCCGGCTTGTTCTCTTACTGACAAGAATTCCATTTCCGAAAGCCATTCCGTATAACGTTTAATATATTCATCGGGTATTGCTGATACTCCAAAACTGGGTGAAAGTGCAATTCGTTTATTTTTAGGTGCAAAAGTCAGAAAATCAACCGGTGAACCGTAACGTATATTTGGATTCCAGACTTGATCACTTCCAACAAAAAAATAATCAAACCGTTCTCCTAAATCTACAGGCAGATTATATCTATTTATCACATAATCAGTTTCCTGCATGTATTTAAGAGAATATTCCCTAAACGATTTTTCTTTTGCCTTTTGCCCTGTTTGGTATTTTTCAAGATTCATTCGATCATGAATCTTACCAATAGCTTTTTGAATCAACGTAATAGGCGATAGTTTTAATGCATTCTTTATCCGTTGATTTATGGGTAATTTGGTTTTTCTTTCAGGAATGGCTACATTGGCAATAGATACTACTTCCAAATCGAAAGACTTCAGAAGTTCCTGAGCTGCATAATTCTGAAGCCTGTTCCCGTAGTTTAAATAATCGGTAATGGTAAGTATAGCTGCTTTTTTCATTAGTAGTGTTTCAAAAAACGTATCATTTTTTAAGTTTATTTCTTATTTTTAAAGCAAAATTGCGCAATCCGGGGAAGTATTTGCCACTTTTCATATTGTACATAACCGATTGTGCATCATAAATCATTTCAAAATTTTCGGTACACAACACCGGTTTTTTTGTAATTCGATTAATCTCAAGTGCCTGATTCAATGAACTTTCAAAGAATAGAATATAATCACTATTTTTGTATGTATTGGCTTTGTGAGCTGCATGATTATTTGCTTTTTGTCGCGCTTTCATATCAGGCAAATCGAGCATAACCAGTTTATCGTACTTAACATTATTTTTTTCGAGCCAAATCTCGGTTTCTTTCCTGTATTTTTCGAGTCGTGAAGTTACAAGTGTACCTACTTTACTTTTGGGAATGTAAAGAGGATCAGCATTTAAAATAAAATCCATGTATTTTGGTCCATCATCGTTTTGATCATCATTGGGGTCAACACAAAGTACACCATCAATATCAAAACAAGCCTTTTCTAATGTGCTATGATGCAAGATATTCCATTGAAAATAACGAGGAAGAGGAACAACCTCAAAATAATAATCAACGACCTTTTCTTTGCCTGGAATAACATATATTGCACAAAAACTTATATCAAAATTTTTACTTACTGACAAAATCAAATCTTTTGATTTTTGCATGGCTGAACCGGATGCCACACTATCATCGACTATTAATATCTTTTTAAACGATTTGACATCAATAAATTGTCCACGTTCGCCTGATTTGTAAATATGTCCGTTTACAAATGAATTTATGTCTGTAAATGGCTTGCTTAGGTAAAGCGCTAATAGATTTGCCGGCAACATACCACTACGTGGAATTCCAACAATTAAATCAAAATCACGAGGAAGAATACTGAGTCTTTTCAGTATGATTTGATTCATGTCCGAGATATTTCTGTAATACATAATTTTAGGTTTTTGTGTGCGTATTATATTGAATATTAATGCGTTTAATCTATTTAATGTTCGGTTGTTATTTCCTTTGCACTTTTGCGTGGTGAAGATGCCAATGACAATTTCTCTGGTAAATATCCACATGAAATTATCATTAATACAACCTCATTTTCAGGTATATTGAGCAGTGAACGAAGTTTCAAATCTTTATCGCTAGATACACTCCAGTTAAGAGAGCAAGCACCAATTTTTTTGAAATGTAAAGCATTCAGCAAAGTCATGATAAACATACCGCCATTTAAGTGATTTTCATTTCTTTCGTGAATATCTTTTGTGGTGGAAATAACGGAAGTAATTACCAGCAAAGTTTCAGCCAAATGCCCAAAACCACGATTACCATTTTGTAATTCCAAAATTCCCTGTTTCAGTTCGGGCGATTTTACGACATGAACCCTTGTTGGCTGACGATTACAAAATGAAGGCGACTTCTGAGCCAGCTCAATACATTCAGACAAAACTGACTGAGGTATTTCTTCATCTGTATAATTACGAACAGAATACCTTGAACGACAAAATACATCAAATGGTTCGTTAATCTCTTTGAAATATTCTTCCTTGGTTACATTTTTTTGCTTTAATCCTTCTATATTTTCAAAACGACTGACAATATCCTTTAGCTTTTCATTAAGTTCGTCATCCAATTTGAAATTAATTTCGTGATGAAATTCAACATATTCTCTTAAAACTGATACGGATTGTTTGAACTCCAAATCGTCTACCGGAAGATTCATTTTTTCATAACGGTTAATCACCTTACATAAATCCATTACCACTTTTTTTCCAAATCCGGGACGTGGTACAGGCATTGTCAACCCTTTTTCGACAATATGATACAAAAGTGTCAAATCGCGCTGTACTTTTTCTGTTTCCGAATTATTATATACTTTGTCGAAAATACGTCTTTTTAAATCAGGTAAAACGGCCTTTTTAGCAGAGTGTAAATAATATAAAAACAGCACTTTACGTGGTAGGAGATTTTTTATTTTGTTATTTAGGTTTGGCATAATTATAAATTGAAATTAAATGAATTTTTCTATTATCTGACTAAAACTTTCAGTACGAGCATCCCACGAATTGGCTGCAGCAGAATCAATTCTTAATTTAATTTTTTTATTGGAATCATTATCAACTTCTTCCTGTAATTTCAACATAAAATCATTTTTATCTTTTGATACTGAAACCATTCCATCAAATTCAGGTAAATTGGCAAAAGCTGTCATTACCATTGGGACGCCAACTGCCAGATATTCATTGATTTTCAGTGGGTATATATTTTTGTTTACATCGTTTACGATATAGGGTATAATACCAACATCGTATTTTGCCAATAATTCAGGTACATCATTAGGTTTTACCGGATCAAAAAAACGGACATTGGGATATTTCTGTAGACGAGATTTTAATGCTTCATTTCGCATATCGCCGGTAAACTCAAAATCGAAATGAGTCATGTTTTTTACAGCAAACTCAACTGTTTCTATGTCAAAACGTGGATCAAGACTGCCAATAAATCCTACTTTTTTGCGTTCACGTTTAAATACCTCAGTTTTTGCAAATTTTGAAAATACCGGAAAATCCACACCGTTTTTCACTACAAAACTATTTTGATTCAGTTTTAATTTCTCATTATTCAGGTAATCGGATGTGGTAATAATGGCCTTAGCATTTTTTGAAAACTTATCTTCAAAATCAAAAATTCGTTTGCCAAAGAATCCTGATTCTACCCCATCATAACAATAATATATATGCGTTTTCTCACCTAATTTATTCAACATCGAAAGTCCGTAAAACGGATTATAAGCTGAGATCACAATTGGGTTTTTGAAATTCAGTTTCTTTATTGTTCTCTTAAGTATAGTTTTGTAAATGAATGTGTTGAACGGAAAAAGGAAGTTGAAAATTTTCTCGTTTTTCAGAAAATATACCGGAATTCCACCCGGAATTACCAAATTATAAACTTTGCTTCCAACATTTGTATCAATCAGTTGTAATGGTTTTTCAATACCCAGCATGCGCTTAACTGGTGCATTTTGTTTTCCACGTAATGTAGAAAGAATGTCATTTATTGAATAATGATATTCAACAAACAACACATTGTTATGCTTTGCAAGTCGTTCCATGATTTGCACAGTAGATTTGGCATATTTTCCAAACCAGCTTGTGTTAGCAATGCAAATAATGTTTTCTCCCTGTAACATATCGTGCGTTAATTATTTGTTTAGTAGTTCTTTATATAATTCAAGATACTTTTCGGCCATGTGTTTCCACGAAAACTGTGCAGCTCTTTCAATTCCTTTTTTACACAATGACTCCCGAAATTTATCGTCAGACAGAATTTGTTTAATTGCATCTACTATCTCATCCGATTTGTATGGATCAACTAATAAAGCTGCATCACCCGCAATTTCGGGCATCGATGAAGTATTTGAAGTAATTACAGGAACTCCGCACGCCATACCTTCCAGAATAGGAATTCCAAAGCTTTCGCGCAAAGATGGATATAAAAATACTTTACACTGATTGATTATTGCCGGCATTTCGGTATTTGGCACATATCCTGTCATTACAATGTCTGTACGAAGTTCGGGATGTCCAATGCTGTTAAGTACCTGCATCAGTGCGTTTTCTTCGTAATCAAGCATTACCAGTTTGTATTTCGTTTCGGAATTGCTGTTGAAATCAGCAAAAGCTTTAAGAACATTTGGAGTATTTTTCTTTGGATCAGTATTTCCCAAAAAGAACATAAAATTATCAGGTAGTTTGTATTTTTGTTTTGCTTTTTGCAATACCTCCTTGTTAGTTATCTTAACAAAATGTTCCCCTACCCCATTATAAATAGCTGTCAGGTTATCGCCTAAGCCCATAAAATTACGAATCCTATCTTTTTCAAAATTCGAAACTGTAACAACTTTTTTACTGTTTTTTGCAATAGTTGGTACTACCCACCGACGGTACATGTTTCCAAATTTCTGATACCATGTTCCCGATTTTTTGAAAATACTAATACTTTCAAGGTAAATAATATCATGCAAAGTTGTTATTAGAGGCACTTTACTCCAGATAGGTCCGGTGTTACTTGTACAATGTAGGAGTTCACACCCTTCCTTTTCTGCTGCTCGAGGTAAGGCTATTTGTTCCCAGGTTGGATAAGGTCCACCGCCAAGTTCAACAATTTTGAAATTAGGGGTAGCCGGAATACAAGTATTATCTTCATCCGGCTTAACGAAAATCACATACTCATTTTGAGTATCAATTTTCTGGAGATTTTTTATTAACTCCAAAGCCACCATGTCCATGCCATGTTTCTTTTTCCGATAAAGCCGCTGTCCTTCAATGCCGATTTTCATGTTTAGCTGATTTAATGTTATTCTTTGGAGATAAAATTGAATTAAAAAAGTTCAGTTATCGATTGAATTTTTGTCTTTTTATTGATTAGCATTTCCCACCAAACAGCCAATGTTAGTAAATTTACAATTTGATTGGCTTTAACCTGTTGAAACCAAAACCAATATGATTTTGAATTTGCTGCTATATCATACTGATTCAATAAGTTATCAATAGCTTTATATTTAAACATATGTTTTACCAAATCGCAGTTTCTAATGAAAGTAAATAATAATTTCCGTTGTTTATCGTCCTTCAGGAAAATTGGAAGTGGAGCAAAACCACCTTGTTTTTTCCGATCAGTAATTTCAGTTGGCAGTTTTGGTTTTAAATATTTTTTGTGCAGGTATTTCGAAGCACCTTTTCCTTTACTTAATTCATCTAATGTTCCGTGAAATTTATAGTCAACCGGAAGTGAATTTAAAAAGTCGTACAATTCGGTGCTCATATACGGGAAAGAAATGTTATTCTCAAACAATTCGCCCATTCTAGACGATTTAAATAAAATCACCTCGTTTATAACTTGCTTTATATCAATATTTAAGTTGCGATTATAGAAAAATTCATCAAAATTATTGAATTTTTTAGGATGTTCTTTCAAATAGCCGAATTCACCCATTTTCATTCCAACTGAATTTATTTTATTTAACTGATGTAGGGTGAAACCGAAAACATCAGATTGCTGTATATGCAGTATTTTACGGTTATGAAACTCTGAACGAAACAATATATTATCATTCTCGAATAATGAAGAATTTCCTGTAAAATCAAAAAGTTTTTGAAGTATCTGACCACCGTTATTCTTCATTTTCCAGTGAAGTGCCAGCTCTTTGCCCGAAGTACCGAAATGTTGATCGTTACCATCACCTCCCAAAATCAAATCAGGTTTTTCTCCGCTTTTTTTCACCAATTCCATAGCAGTATAATTCACCATCAAACCACCTTCCTGAAATGGATCACCGGTTACAGCAATAATTTTTGGTAAACTCATTATCTCCGAACCTTCAATTTCGTAGTCGTGATGAGAACTTTTATATCTTTCTGAAAGTATCTTTGCTAAAGGTAATTCCGTCCATTGATTATTTTTGAAACCAATTGAAAATGAGCTAATTTCACCATCATATACATCGCGCAATGCAGAAATATTACCTCCTGAATCGTATCCACCGCTTAATAAAAGTCCAATTTTTGTTTCATTGCCAATACGTTCTTTTATAGCTTTTTTATGCAATCGTTCATACTCCTCAGTTGCCTCGTCTATAGTTAATTTCGTAGTTGATACTCGTTTCAAATAATCGCTGGCAGGGAAAATATCAATATCGGTCTGAGATGTTTTATCAACAGTGAGCAAATGTCCTGCTCCCAGCTTTTTAACTCCTTCAAGTGAACAGAGTGGCGAAGGTATGTAACCAATGCTCAGAAAAGTCAGCAATGCTTCTTTATTCGGTTTACATTCAAAACCCTTCAATTCGGTGAAATCAAGCAAATTAGACGTAAAAAAATCGGCTGAATAAAAAACCTGGCTTCCTACTCCATGTCGATCTCTGAATATTCTTAATTTACCTGTATTGACTAGTATCAGAGTAAAATCACCATCAATAGTTTTAAAGGCTTCAATTCCAGTTTTGTTGTAGTTTTTTAGAAAATCTTCGGGCGAACTATTATAAAATCTTCCGTTTAAAAAGAGTTTTGTTTTCCCATCTACGTAACATTCAATTGTTGCTAATGTTTTAAGATCATCGGATAATAATGAGGAAAAAGCTGATTTAATTGCGTTTATGCTTTTCATAATAGTGTAATTTATGGTTGAAAAAAGATATTTGCTATATAGTTTGCACTAAATCTTTGAAATATGTTAACCAATAATCAGTTTCCTGATACGGTTATATATCACAACTTCAAGTACATAAGAAAAAATAATTAACAATACAATGTAAATACCATATTCAACTATCTTATTATTTAAAAAACTCATATAACTGGCTTCTATAACTAGATAATGATGCGAAATATAAATAACGTATGAGCAAGGTGCCAAATATTTGAACGAGCCCAAGGTATATTTAAAGCCCCACCAGTTTAAGTTCTTCCAAATAATTGAACCAAACAATACCATTATGGCAAAAACAAAATGTCTTAATTCAATAAAAGGATATGCCACCAAAGGGTAAGTGTATATTTTGGTTGCTGAAAAATGTAATGCAAGATTCAATCCGAGAATTGCTGAAATTGTAATAAGCAAATAAGCTTGAGGCATTATCAAAGCAAAATCAAATTTCTTTTTGTTGATATACGCATCAGCAAAACGAACACCAGTCCACCAGATTGCAAAGTACATTGCCAAGCGATTTACTATAAAAGGATAAACAATATAAGACAAAGCAGCTGTAATTGTAATTATACTAACATATTTATTAAGTTTTTTCTCATCTAATTTTGTGGCTAACAGGAAGAAAAGCATATAAAACCACCATTCGTACGAAAGTGACCAAAGCACACCATTGCCCATATAAGATGGACTAATTACATGTGGTTTCTGTGAAATAACATCCTGAAGCATGAAAATATTTCCAAATAATGAAGCCCATTCGGGATTTGCCAATGAACCCTCAGAATAACATTTTAAAATATAACCAAGCAGAAAAATGAATGCCAACGGAACATAAAGCCTTATAAAACGACGTATAAAATAAAATTTAAATGATTTATCTTTAGATCTTTCATAAGTATATTTTATCACAAAACCGGAAAGGACAAAGAAGATAATAACAGCTTCAGGACCAAAACGAAACAATAAACCAAAATTTATACCCCACAAATATATCCTTTGTGGAAGTACATGAAAAAACACGACATACAAAGCTGCAAATCCACGAAGTGATTCAAGTTTTTCAAGTTTCTGACTTTTCATATATAACTGTATTATAAGTAATTACAATTAATCATAAGATTTAAACTCACGTTCCGTGTTGGGTATGTATGAATTTTTTGTTCGCTCCTTTTAGTTTAAATAATGACGAAAACATAGATGCAAATGCTTTTGGCAATGTAAGAAGCGCATTCAACGTTTCGCGGTTATAAAATTTTGCTGGAATACTTAAAATAAAAGCTAAAACTACTATGATGAATACAATTATCCAGTAACTATATGGTATTGAGAAAAAATCAGTTGTCGGTGTGAATATTTGAACCAATGATATTATCAAAGCCAATATTCCTGTAATACCTATAAGCAAAATACGTGGCGGTGAAATCATTTGAATCACTTTGTCAAAGAAATCAATATTTCCCTTGAATAACAAATGATATAGTCCTGAGAAAAAGAATCGACCAAAATAAACAAACTGAGCTGATAGCCATCTTTTACGTTGATTTTCAAATACTTCGACTTTTTGTACTTTCTCATCGTAAACCAATGCATCTTCAACGTATTCAATTTTTTTCTTATCGCGTAAAAAAGTTAACTCGAGTTCTTTATCAAATCCCCCGACTGCATTAATTTCTGACATTCTTTTTTTAAACAAGCTATAATCGAAGGCCATTCCTGAACCAATTAATGCTGATGACAAACTTAATGCACGATGACCTTTTCTGAAAATGTGGTTATTAAGCTCTTCACTTATAGCATCAAGAATAGCGAATGAAGTATTGGTATTTTTTGCAATCCTATGTCCCTGAACTATCTGAAAACCTTTATCGAAAGCATTATTAATCTTCGAAATAAAATCAGTTTCCATTATATTATCGGCATCCAAAACTAGTGCAACATCATAATTATCACCTAAAATTTCCATTGCTTTGTTCAAGGCTTTTGATTTTGTACTTTTCTCAAAAACAACTTCAATTAATTCTATCGGCAAATGTTTTAACTTTTCAATTGTTTCGGGAAGAAAAGAATCGGCAATAATAACTACATCAAAAAAATCTTTTGGATAATCTTGTTTAAGAGACTCTATGGCTACTTCACTGATTACATTATCTTCCTTGTATCCGGGAATTAATACAGCGTATTTTCTTAGTTTTATGTGTTTAACATTCTTGATTTTATTGCCAGACATTAGCCTTCCGGCAAATGCAAAAATTAAAATGTAAATGGCTGAAAGTCCAAGATATATAAATATAGTATATTCAATAATATGCAATATAAAATAAATGTAATCCATGCGGTAGTTGTTTTTTCAGTATTGAAAATCAGGATCTTTTTTGTATTGAAAATAATGGAGAAATGATATTTACATTACTACTCTCCGAATTTCTTCAGAAAGTAGTAAGTAATCAATTATTAGAAAATTGTCATTTTTGAAAATATTAAAATCCAGAGTAATGGATTTCAATTAAATTGGTTGGCGTCCGATACTGAAATATTTGAAACCAAACTCCTGAATTTGCTCAATATCAAAGATATTTCTTCCATCAAACAGTACTTTGTCGTTCATGAGTCTTTCCATTACCTTGAAATTAGGTAAACGGAATTCGCTCCATTCAGTAACAACTGCCAACGCATCTGCCCCAATAAGAGCTTCGTTCATATCCTTGCAATATTTGATTTTATCACCGAGTATACGTTGTGTTTCGTGCATGGCAATTGGATCATAAGCCGAAACGATTGCACCTTTTTCAAGAAGTTGATTAATTAGAACCAAAGATGGAGCTTCACGCATGTCGTCTGTCTCGGGTTTAAATGATAACCCCCAAATTGCAATAGTCTTACCTGCAAGATTTTCTTTAAAGTAAGTGCTTATTTTGTCAAAAAGCACTGTTTTTTGATGTTTGTTCACTTCTTCAACTGCTTGCAATACCTTCAAAGAATAGCCATAGTCTTTAGCTGTTTTAATTAATGCCTGTACATCTTTTGGAAAACATGAACCACCATAACCAACTCCAGGATAAAGAAATTTATTTCCAATACGTGAATCTGAACCAATTCCTTTGCGAACCAGATTTATATCAGCACCAACTATTTCGCATAAATTTGCAATGTCATTAATAAAACTGATTTTCGTTGCCAGCATTGAGTTAGCTGCATATTTTGTCATCTCTGACGAAGTAATATCCATTACAATTATTGGATGTCCGTTTAGCAAGAATGGTTTATACAAACGTCTAAGCACCTTTTCGGCCATTTCACTTTCAACACCTACCACAATTCTGTCAGGTTTCAAAAAGTCATCCACTGCATTACCTTCTTTCAAAAATTCAGGATTTGATGCAACATCAAATTCTACTTTTACTCCGCGTTTGTCAAGTTCTTCCTGAATTGCTGCTTTTACTTTTTTGGCAGTTCCAACGGGTACTGTACTTTTAGTTATTACAACGGTATAATTATTTAGGTGTTGACCTATTTCACGGGCAACTCCGACTACATATTTTAAATCTGCACTACCATCTTCATCCGGTGGAGTTCCTACTGCAATGAAAATGGCATCGCTGTCATTCACAACTTCTGATAAATTTGTTTTAAAGAAAAGTCTTTCCTTTTGAACATTTCTTTTTACAAGATCTTCTAGTCCTGGCTCGTAAATTGGCATAATACCATTATTCAGACTATCAATTTTACTTTGATTAACATCAATACAATTAACTATTGCGCCTGTTTCAGATAAACATGCACCAGAAACTAAGCCTACGTATCCGGTTCCAACGATTGAGATATTCATACTTTTAAATTTATAAAGTTAATAATTAATTACAATTGTTTTTAGATTATTTTTTACATGAAATCGTTTATTTAATTTTGCTGTGAAAATAAGTATAACTAATTGAATTATCAAGTAATTAACAATATATTTGCTTGAATTATGTAATAAAATTCATTTTATTACATTGTATATAGTTATTATTAGCAAATCAATGTAGTATAAAATCATGATATTGTGGCATTTCCACTGACTAACTGCACCGTTTCTTGTTTTTCCCATTCAGGCATAATCGAAACCATTGTTATACTTGCAAACACTACAATAATATTTGGAAGTTGTCCAAGACTTGATGAGCTATATGCTGAGACCATAAGACCATACATTCCACAAGTAAATCCAATTGCTTTATATATATTGTCGGGCTTTTTTAGTCTGAAAAAAATCAAATAAGATGATTTTAGCACAAAATAAAAAAGCATGAGTAAATAAAATGATAAGCCAACAATGCCTTGTTCTGCCCAAACCTGAATATAATACCCATCGGTTGCAGTTTGAGCGAGAAATGAATTTGGACTAAAACGTAAACCCATGTTACCTGACGAACCAACTCCACCTCCGAAAGGCCTGGTTTTCAGATAAGCGGAAAAAAGCTTTCTGTTTTCAACCCTAACATTTAATGAGGCATTATCTTCAGCAAAGGCACTCCTCATACGTCTTATATCGTAATTGCCCTGACCTACATTGGTATATTTAAGTAAGAAGAAACAAAGAAATACAATGCTACCAACAGTAATAAATACGGTTACCCTTTTAGAAAGTATAGTATACACAACAAAACCAAGTAACGGAACTGCAATTGCACTACGAGTTCCTGAAATCATCATTGCATATAAAGACGCAATTCCAATAAAAAAATAGAATAATCTTTTTCTTATTTTCTTTTCGTGAATTCCAAAAATTGTAAACAAAACACCAGTATAACCCATTGAACTACCATAAGTTCCAGCATCAGAGAAAATCGAAAAAACACGTAATTTTCCAAACAAAATGTGAGTACTTCTGTTTCCCGGAACGTTAAGCCATTGTTGTTCCCACCTATCAACACCAATATATTTTTGGCCAATTCCTTTGGCAATTCCTATTATTGTGAACCATGCAAAAATCTTGATAAAAGTGTCCAAATCTTGTGGTCTGTTAAACATAATGTAAACCAACGGAATAGTAAGTACCGTGTACAAAGCATACCCCCTCATCCCATAAAACCATGCTTCTCTGCTTACTGCTTCAGGATTGATTATCTGTAGAAAAGTCATTAATGTCCAGATTAGTGCAAAATATGTATAATCTCTACCTGCTTTTTTCCAGTCAAGTTTTTTGCTGAATTGTGTAAAAATTAACGATAACCAAGTGATAACTAAAAGTCCATCTACCGCCAAACCAAACGGTGCAGGTACATATCGGGTTAATCCTATTGCAAAATAATTGGCGTATAGCACTGATATAAAACCTATTCTTGGGAATTTGAAAACCCAGTATAAATATAAGATTGGAACAGGAAATAATAGAATTGCAAAACCCGCTATCATGTTGTTCTTTGAAAACATGAACATAGCTCCAAGCAAAAGTGTACCTAAAATAGCACTAACAGTGACGATAAGTTTGCTATAGCTTTTATTGATTGTATGCGCAGGGAAAGTTACGTTCATGACAAATCTCAATATTATTTAGTAAAGCGTTTTAATGCTTTCTTTATTAAAATTCTTAATTTAGAACGTTTTTTTGGTATTTCGCCATACAATTCTTCCAGATTATTTGGTTGAGCATTGGTTAGTATTGTAAAAATTCTATTTTGAATAAGTTCTTTTAATTTGTTGTTATTAAATTGATCAGCCTCAGTCCAGGTCAAATCAGCATTGAAAACGAGTAAGTTAAAATCCGCATCTTTAATCAATATAGTATTATCAATACCTCTACTCACTGATGGGATAACACTAATAATAAAATCGTATGAAGTATCATCGTCTAATAATTCCTTATAAGTATTTATCTTCAGGTATTTATCAAATAAGTCATCTGCATCTTTCTTAGGTTGATTATCTATAAGTTCTGCTCCAGAAACGGCAGCCATAAAATTTAATGTTTTCACATTAAACCCACGTTTAATTAATTCCTGTTCCAAAATTTGTGAGGTGAATGTTTTACCAGCTCCGTCCCAAATACTCAAAATTTGAATGATAAAAGGTTTTTTATCAGTTACAGCTAGTTCACGTATCTTTTCATAAATTAGAAGTGCTGCTTTATGAGTAATTTGCTCAGTATTAATAAACTTTTTATTATTATGAATACAAAACGCACTTAGTACTTCAAGTCCGGTAAGTGAATTTAATAAACCGGGAGTTTTAATTCTATGATCAAGTAATTCAATTATAAATATTCCTAAAATGAAGAAAATCAAGGTGAATGCAATGACGATAATTAAATAAAGTTTCTTTTTTGATACAGATTCAATTGGGAACTTTGGATCATCAATTATCCTCATATTTGAAATCATTTCTGTATTTTGTTCATTTTGCAATGCAACATTCAGATTATTGAGTATGTTAAGATATTCATTTTCATTGATGGTTATTTCTCTTTCAATTCGTTTAATTGTTGCTCCAAGGGGTGCATAACGTTTAAACTGAGCTAAGAATTCAACTTGCCGTGCTTTCATTGATTTTAATGAGGCAATGTTGGTTTCGTAGTTTGTTACCGCTGTAAGCCACTCATTAAGTAATTTTTGGGTTTCAATTCCCTGACTATTACTATCATAGTTTGAAACTAAATCAATTGCAGCCTCAAGTTTCTTTTCTAATGTCGCTTTTCTTTTATATAGTTCTTCTATTGAGGTTTCCTTATTATCTTCTTTGTTAACCTCAGATCTTGCAATATCGTTATTACAACTTACTAATTGACTTCTCACGTTTAGTATTTCAACATTTTTCAAATTAACAGAAGAACGTTTTGCAATTTCAGCTTCTATTTTTTTCAGAACAGCAGCTGAAGATTCGTAATGCATTTTCACATCCTGAAGTCTGAGCTCAATCTCTTGATGCTGTGTAGTTACTTGTTTTGTTTGTTCATAATAATTAATTACACTATTCGAAACATTAAATTCAAGTAACCTATTCTCTGCTTTATCAAGCTTTTTTGAAATTTCATCCAATTTATCTTGAAAGTATTTTACGGCAGAACTCTTTTGAGTCTTTTTAATCTGACTATATTTTTTAATAAAAACATCAGCAGTAATTTTTATTGTATTAAAACAGATTCCTGGATCATCTGATTCGTAACTTATTTGAATTAAATCACTTGAGTTTATCTGTTCTACTTTAATACGTGATAAAGCTTTTACACTATAATATGGATTATCATAGTTAAGAATTTTGTATAGAAAATTTTTATCATCCTGAATTACAGCCTTCCGTATATTAGAATAAGTTTTGTCAAAATTACCCTTTACCACTAGTTTTTTTATTTTGTCGGGTGTGTTTTTTTGTAAGTTTTGGAATACTTTTTCGGAAATGATATCATTTGATGGTTTAGTAAGCAATAAATGTTGAGTTAGTAAACGTAATCCAACCTCCTCATACAAAGATTCCGATTTTAAGATGGTTAATACATTATTATACTCGTTTTGAGTAATAATTTTATCTACTCTTTGAACATTTACATCCAATCCACTATTAGATGTTATGCCGGTGTAAATACTTGATTCGACCGAATATTGATTTGGCATATCTTTGATTAATAGAAATGTAAGCCCACATGTTATCAATGGTAAAATAAATAGATATTTTACTTTACTACTGAGAACTTCAATGAATTTTATTATGTTCATTTTTTTGCACTTAAATTTAATCCGGTGAGAATTTGAATCTTAAAATATTGAGCAAAATATTCATTTTCAACTTTACTCAAACTTTCTTCTGCCTTTTCTTTTGAAGTTAAAGCAGCATTATATTCCGTTAGGCTTATTTGACCACTTGCAATATCTTTTTGGGACTTAATTAAAATTAGTTTTGCCGATTGAACTATATTTTGGTTGAGCTGTAGAGATTGATTCAGGTTAATTAATCTATAATATTCATCAATAACTAATAAAGTAACTTCCTGTTTTAATTGTTCACGTTTAAATTTTCCTTGTTCTAAATCTTGATTAAGAATTTTTATATCATTCTTCTTACTTATAAAACTAGAAATAGGTATACGAAAAGTTAGTCCGGCAAAATAGTTAAATTGTTCTTTTGCGGACTTCACTCCTAAATCTACAGTACTTGATGTTGTTGCCTGACTGATACTTAATTGATTAAACAGACCATATCGTGCATTGGCATCAATAAATATGTAATCTGCCCATGATTTTTTTTCTTTTTTTATTTTTTCAAATAATTGTTCAATTTGTGCATCAGAGGCTTTTAAAATAGGAGAGTTTTTCAATGCAGATTCAATGAAAATATTTAATTTGGGGATATTGTGGTCTTCTTTAATAGTATCATTTAAATACTCATTATTTTGTGGTTTCTGAGCATTTAATTTATCATACAAACTGTTGAAAAATAGGATAGTAAACAACAATAAATACAAGTGTTTAATTTTCATTATTATTAAATGCTTTTGAATTATATTTATGATAAACCACATTCGGATATTTTACTTAAACATTTTCATGCTGTAGCATTGCAGGAATTGTTTTGAGTAGAATTTTGATATCATAGAAGAATGAAAAATTTTCAGCATACTCAATATCAAGTTGTTTTCTATCGTCAGCAGACATTTGGTTTGAACCACCACGCTTAGTAACTTGCCAAAGTCCTGTCATTCCTGCCGGAGCTAGAAATCTTTTTGCCCATTGATCAGTAGTCAGCAACTCTGCTTCGTACAATGGCAAAGGTCTGTTTCCTACAAGTGACATATCCCCTTTAAGTACATTTATCAACTGAGGTAATTCATCTATACTAGTATTCCTTAATAATCGACCGACTTTGGTTATCCGAGGATCATTTGCAACTTTGAAAAATGCATTTTCACGTTTTTCTGATTTCTTACGTTGTACCTTAGATTCTGAAACAAAACCATCATCAGAAATCAATAACGGACCGTCATTCACAAACTCATCTTCTTCAGCAGCATCTTCATTTTCTGATGTTTGTTTGGAATATTGATTTTTTTTCATCAATTCTTCAACTCTTTTGTCGGCATTTGTATACATGCTTCTGAATTTAATGAATCCAAAAACTTTATAGCCGCTTCCAACTCTTGGAGATGTATAATAAACTTTCCCTTTTGACTCAAGTCTGATTAATATTACAATTACCAAAAAAATAGGCATTAGAAACAATAAAATTATCGTTGAAATAACAATGTCGAATGTTCTTTTCCAAACAGGAAGTTTAAATGAATATAGTAATTCGGTTTTTGAATTTGACAATTCTTCAAAGTGCTTATTTATAAATAGAAACCTCTTCTGAATATCATCTGTTTTTACTGTAGATTTAAATACATCATGAATTCCATTTAGCAAGTATTCATTTGAATCCAGATTTTCTTTGATAACAAACATTACGACTTTTGAAGTTGAAAGATTATATTTCAAAGATTTGATGAAGAATAAATTGTTCTGATTTTCTTCTTCTTCAAAGATAATTAAATCTGTTCCAGAAAGCTTTTGCAACATATCATAAGGATCTTGAATGACCTTAATATTAAAAATAGTATTTTCGTTGGAAAATCTTTCAATAAAATTACTGTTATTGCCAATGTAAAGTGCTTTGTATTTCATTTTGCTATAGCATTATTAAGGTTATTAATGATGGTACTTAATCAAGAGTATTTATTGATTAAATCCCTTTTGATTTAAAAATATTTTCAATACGGGCAAGTAATTCCGCAGGATTATATGGTTTTTCAAGGTAATCATTTGCGCCTAAATTGATAAGTTTGATTTTTTCATCACTCTTATCAACACTCGAAAGAATTATCACGGGAATATCTTTAAATACTCCACTACTTTTTATCTGTTCTAAAAAGTCTTTGCCACCAAGAACAGGCATCAATAAATCACAGACTATCAAATCGGGGAAATAACCATTTTGCAAAAGTGATAATGCTGCAACACCATTTTCGGCACTTTCAACGTCATATTTACTCAATAAAATCGTTTTTGTCAACCTTCTGAATTCTGTTTTGTCGTCTACAATTAAAATTTTCCTTTTCATTTATTTATAATTTTAGTGATTTTTGTTTTGCAAAAATAGAATATGTTTTTCAACTAAAAGCAATTTTAATTCTATATTTTTAAAATGACTAAAGGATAACAGAAAATTATAGTTTTTTTACTATAATTTTCTGTTATCCTGTTAATAATTCAATATTTTTTACATATTATTTTTTTACATATAATTTTGTTGCATCTCTATAGCCGGATTTATCAATATACCAATCGGTATAAAGTGTACCTTTGCTTGTAACCCAATCGTTAAACATTAAATACGCTTTTGTAATATCTGCTTTTTCAATTGGATAGGTAAACTGAACAGGAATATTGATTACCCAAGGCAAATATAAATTTGACATAAAATAATTACCACTGTTAACATCAGTGTTATCATCATGAGTTCCAAATAACTCCAAATTAACCAAATCTGTTGGTTTGGCTTTGGGAAGATGTACTTCCCTTGTTCTTTCACCATTAACAAAAATAAATGGGTTATAAGGAGCAGATCCAAATATTGACGAAGCAACAGGTGTTTTTAATTCGAAACTAATATTGAATGTTATAGGCGTTACATATTCATCTTCAGGAACTGTATTTACTCCGGTAGAAGTTCCTACATGTTTTAATACATTGTGAGAATTATCAAAAACCATAATTACAGCTTTTGATTGATTTTTTTCAGTACCATTTGCATTATTACTGAGAATATTTTCTGTAAATTTCTGACCACTTACTGAAATAATATTATCAGGCGTAGTGTTAAATTGTACTCCAAATCCATTTGCATAAGACGCTCCCAATGCACGAACTGTAAATTTAGCTTCAACTGAAACAACTTCGTTCTTTGCATTAGTTATCTGATTATAGTTATAGTCAACAATCATATCATTGAAATCATAATCACCTTTTGAAGGCCATAAGTCTTCAAATGCCAAAGTACCAGTTTGATTTTTAGCCGGATAATAATTGTTGTGAGCACGTTTCGAATCATTTGGAAAATCATCGTTGCCATCACTTACACCATCACCATCAGTATCATTCACTTTTATGACTTTTTGGAAATCATCTAGATTCATAGCTGTTATAGGATTTGTAGTTGCATAGAATAATGCATCGTTAAAGTCATTATCAGCACCATTATCTCTTCGCATATCTTCAAATCCAATCAGAAGTAAATTTCTGGCAGCATCCTGCAAAATAACGTTATGTTTTCTTAAAGTTACATCAGTTTCAGGACTGAAAGCAGAATTTGAATAATATGTTAGACTTGGATTAAGTGCTTTAATGTTTGTTCCACTCCAACCCTGAGCCTGAAGACACCACGATACAGTTGTTCCTTTAGGGAAAACATTACTGTAGGTTTTGGTGACCGGATTAAGATAAAATAACTGAACTTTATTACCAGAGTTTAACCCTCCACCAGAACCTGAAAAAGAAACATTTGGAAAAATAACTGTTTTGTTAGTAATATCATTTACTGTCACTGGAGGTGTACTTGTAGGATAAGTGTAATACGATAACATGTTCATCCAACCTGCTCCCTCATGAACAAATGTAACAAATACTTCAGCATCTTGATATAATTTTACGCTACCATCATTTGGATTAGTAAAAAATTCAGGGTGAGATACAGGTAATGCTTTATATTCAGGTAGAGTAGAGTTAATATCAGCAAGTAATGAGGCAGAGATCGTATCGTTATGAGTTGTCAGGTAGTTTGGAACTCCTGAACTATTCCATGTACCGAGTACATAATATCCGTTAACTAATGTGGGTGTAGGGAAAGAAATAACTTTTGAAGGACCAATTTTAGATTTTACACTTTGACCTAAACTGCCACCAATTTGTATAGTCATATTGGTAGCGTTAATTTTGATTGTTTGTAATGCTGCAAAACCAATTTGATTTACCAACACTTTAATACTGTCAACAGAGGTAGCAGGTGCAATCTGACATAAAATCTTCCCATTAGCATCTGTAGTACCTGTATAAAGCAGGTAATTTTCATTATCCTGTTTCAATGTACCGTTATCGTTAAGAGGATTTTTTGTGTAGAGCATAACACGTACATTACTCATTGGTTCATTTGAGTTGTCAAGCGCAGAAATAGTAACGTTTACATTGTTTATTGTCTTGAAGTCAAAACCAGCAGAAGAGTTGTCCGAAATATCATTATAAGTGCCAGATAGACATGAAGTTAAAGAAACTGTTACTAAAATAACGATTAAAGAAACTGTATTATTTAAAATTGTTTTCATTTGTTTTTGAGTTTACAAATTTATACTTACAAATACTAACAATGTGTTTTTTTAAATGTATTGAATAACAAGTAAAATAAAGTTTATAACTTCAATTACTTGTTAATCAAAAACATTATAATCTATTTATTATTAATTTTATTTTATATATAATCTCTTAATATCTCTGTTACCCGATTTGTTAGTGTACCAATCCGTGTTTGTTGTTCCTTTACTTTGAGCCCAATTATTAAACATTAAATATGTCTTAGTAATATCTTCTTTTTCAGCCGGATAATCAAATTGTACAGGTATATTTAAAGCCCAAGGAAGATATTTATCAGACATATAATATTTACCTGTTGCAACATTTGAATTATCCTGACCTGTACCAAACAAGCTCAAATCAGCAAGTTTTGTAGGTGCACTTCCGGCTAAATGTACTTCTTTTTCTCTTTCACCATTAACAACGATAAATGGATTAAAAGGTGCTCCACCTAAAATAGCTGTAGAAACAGGGTTTGTAAATGTTATCTTAAGATTTATCGTTTTAGGAGTTAAATAAATGCCGCCAATAACAGTATTAATATAGCTACTATAATCGTTTGGTGACATTACACTAAATGCATCATCGAATGCAAAGATAACTGCTTTTTCCTGATTATTCTCAGTTCCATTCTGACCAATTTTGAAAATATTTTTATTTAGAATTTGTCCGGTTACTGAAGCTATGTTATCAGGTGCTGTATTCAATTCAATTGCAAATCCATTTTTAAAGTGAGCACCAATTGCTCTTAATGTCAGTGTTGCATCAATTTCTACAACATTATTTTGAGCATTAGTTATCTGGTTAAAATTATAATCCACTACCATATCATTAAAATCGTAATCTCCTTTGTAAGGCCATAAATCTTCGAAAGCAAGTGTTCCATTTTGACCCTTAGAAGGTGTATAATTATTGTGTGCTTTTTTTGAATCATCAGGATATTCATCGCTTGAATCTGAAACTCCATCACCATCTCTATCATTGGGAGTGTCAATTTTCTGATAAATACCACTTTTTACAGCAGAATATGGGTAAACAGTAGCATAAAAAACCGCATCGTTGAAATCATTATCTGATCCATTATCTCGTCTTACATCCTCGAATCCGACTAACAACAATTGACGGTTATCATCTTTAAGTATTATATTGTGTTTTTTCAATTTCGAGTCAGATTCAGGGTTTAAAGCCGCATCTGAATAATATGTGAATAGCCCAGTTTTAACCGTTGAGGTCTTAGTATCCCAGGCATTGGATCGTAAAATCCATGCAACTGTAGTTCCGGCAGGAAATTTTTCAGTGTACAAATTTCTTTCAGTGTCAAAATAATACAATTTTATTTTATTACCTGAAGCTAAACCACCGCTTGAATTTAAAAATGATGCATTTGGAAAGGCTATAGTTGAGTATTTTATATCTTTTGTAGAAGCCGGTGGATTTCCTGTTGGATAAGTATAATAAGCAACTGTATTGGTATAACTTGCACCTTCATGAACAAAAGTAACCCACACTTGAGCATCTTTTTCCAACACCACATTACCATTTTCAGTACTACCATCAAAATACTGAGGATGTGATACTGGTAAAGCCTTATACTCTGGAAGTGAAGCATTTACATCGGCAAGAAACTCTTTCGTAATCACATCATTAGTTTTTTCAAGTAAATTTGGAACTCCTAAACTGCTCCAATCAGAAAATGTATACAAACCTGATACAATTTTATAATCACTAATCGTATTAACACCATCTTCACCAATTAAAGCGTTCGACTTGAATACTTTAGAATTAACTTTCACACCTTGAGCAGCACTACCTCCGAAAACCACATTAATTTCATTAGAATTTAAACTTACTTTTTGAAGACCTGATAATCCAATTTGACTTGCTAGTAAATACAAAGTATCAATAGTAGTAGCTGGGGCAATTTTTACATTTATCTGACCATCAGCACAAGTTTGACCTTTGTAAATTAAGATATCCTGATAATTGTCAACTAGAGAACCATTTTCATTTAGTGGATTCTTAGAAAATAACTGAACAGACACTCCATTCATTGGGTCATTTGCATTTGTAAGTGTTTTTACATTTACAAGAACTTCTTTGGTTGTTTTGAAATCAAAACCAGCATAATTACTTATGATTCCAATATCACTAATCGTTTCATTTAAGCATGAAGTTAATGAAATTGTAGCAGCAAGAACAAAAATCAAAATTGCTTTAAATTTAATTGTTTTCATTTTTTCGTATTATTTGTTATTAATTATTTATTTATCTTATCTACTTATTTCAACTTATGTGCCAAAGAAATAATTGTCTGAAAATAAGCTTGTTGCGAAAAATAATTAATTATAAAATACTTCAAAAATGAATGTGATTATTCGGAAACGAATATATTATATCTAAATTTCAAGATTAAATTTTTTAAGTCTTCTGTGAAGAGCATTCCATTCTACATTTAATAGTCTTGCTGCCTCTGCTTTATTATTGTTGGTTTTAGAAAGTGCCTTAATTATGGTTTGTTTCTCAATTTCTTCAAGATTAAAAGTGTCAAACCCTATAATATTGTTTTGTTGACGTTCAAATTTGTTCGATAATGTAAAATTGTCAGGATACAATTCTTTTCCTGAACACAAAATTGTTGCTCTTTCCATTAAATTTCTTAATTCCCGAATATTTCCCGGGAAATTGTAATTTTTCAAAATATCATAAACATCATTGTGTACTTTGCTAATATTTTTCCCCATTTTTTTTGAGAATAAATTAAGAAAATAGTCAACTAGTTCAGGAATATCATCCTTTCTGTCTCTTAATGGCGGCAAATGAATTATAAAAGTTCCAATTCGGTGATATAAGTCTAGTCTGAAATTCTGACCTGTAGATATTTCTTCAACTGATTTATTTGTAGCAGCAATAATCCGTACATCAAATGACTTACTTGACTGAGTTCCAACTTTTGTAAATGTTCTGTCTTCAAGAACTCTTAATAATTTTACTTGTAAATTTGAATTAATCTCTCCAATTTCGTCTAAAAATAAAGTTCCTTTATCTGAAGTTTCGAACCATCCAGCTTTGTCAGAAATTGCACCGGTAAAACTTCCTTTTTTATGACCAAAAAATTCACTTTCAAACAAATTTTCTGAAACTGCAGACATATTCACAGCTCCGAAAAATTCATCTTTTCTAGAACTCATATTATGTATTCCTTTTGCTACTAACTCTTTACCCGTTCCGCTTTCTCCTAAAATCAATACTGATGTATCCGGTGTTTGAGCAACCAATCTCATTTGTGATTTAATATCAGTAATAATCGGTGATTTACCGATCATTTCAACTCCCATTTCTCTGTCAACAAGCTCCTTGAGATGTAAATTTTTATTTTTTTCGTTATTGAAGCTGTGTTTAAGTTCTGAGTATTTCATTGTACGCTCTATTGAGAGCCAAATATCTGTAGGAGTAAATGGTTTTTTAAAATAATCTATGGCACCACGACGTAATGCTTCAATTACAGTATCCATATTCCCCGAATCACTAATCATAATTGTTTCGATATGAGGAAAATCTTTTTTTAATTTTTCCAGTACCTCAATTCCATTCATTTGTGGTAACAGATAATCACAAATTACAAAATCAATTTTGTGTTTTTTAAGAATATCGAAACCAAGAGACGGCATTTCAGCTGTAAATACATTGAAACGGTCTTTCAATATTGATCCGGAAAGTCTTCTATAAATCGGATCATCATCGATAATCAAAATACTCAGTTGTTTATCTTCCATCTAAATTCTCGGCTATTGGTAAAATAACTGTAAAATTGGTTCCAATACCTACATTACTAATAATATCTATTTTACCATTGTTTATTTTTACAAAATCCTTAACAAGCATTAATCCCAAACCAGTTCCTTGTTCATTTGCAGTACCGGTACTTGAAAAGTGTTGATTTTTCTCGAAAATGGTTTGAATTGTTTCTGGAGCTATTCCAACTCCGGTATCTTTTACACAAATATGAACATCCGAATCGTTTTTAAAAGCACTAATATTAACAAAGCCGTTCGGTTCAGTAAATTTTACAGCGTTTGAAATAATATTTCGAAATACTGTATGGACTGATACTTCTTCGCACCATGCTTCAATGTCCCCGTCAATTTCATTTATAATTGTAATGTTTTTATCTGTTGCATTGGCTTCCAATAGCTGAATACAACTATTTATTATTGAAGTTATGTTAGTTTCCTTCGATTTTACAACAATACTTTCATTCTGTATTCTAGTCCATTGTAAAAGGCTTGTGAGCAAAGTACTAGTATCTTTTGTCCTAATTCTAAGATGATGAATAAGTTCTTTAAAATCTTCGCTGCAAGGGTCAAAATATCCTTGATCAATAGCGTCAATTGTTTGAAGAATTCCAGATAATGGAGAACGAATATCGTGAGCAATAATTGAATATAATTTATCTCGCGACTTATTCATTTCAATAATTATCTTTTTTGATTCAGCTAATTCCAAATGATTTTTTACTCGAACCAGCAATTCCTCACTTTTAAATGGTTTGGTAATATAATCTACTCCACCGGCTTCAAATCCTTCTACTAAATTTTCAGTTTGAGCGTTAGCGGTTAAAAAAATAATTGGAATTTCATTCCATTTTTCGTTTTTGTTAATTATTCTACAGGCCTCAAAACCATCCATTTCAGGCATCATAACATCCAGCAGAATCAGCGATGGAATTTCTTTTTCAATTTCAATCAGAGCGGATTTGCCATCGTCAGCAGTTCGTGTAAGATAACCATTGTTTTCTAGCACTTTTGACGTAAGTAACAGATTCATAGGATTATCATCTACTATCAAGATTGATTTTGTTGAATATTGTTTCATGTATTTGATTAAAAAACAGATTATTATAAATTTGTATAATGAATTTTAGATACTTAATAACCAACGCATATCTTGTTTCTGTAATATTCAGTTTGTGTAGAAACACAAATAAGATAGATTCCTTTAGAAATATGTTCTTTTAAATTTACAATAGACACATCATTGTTTTCAGGCGTTTGTGATAAAACACTTTGACCTGAAAGCTCATAAATACTAATATTATCTATAACTTCACTTTTTGTGCTATAAATCATTAATTTTCCTTGAGTATTATTTGAAAAAACCTTTATAGAATTTGCCTTTTTAGACGGAATCATAACACTATCGTATTCAAATGCTCCAATATCAATTATAGAATTAAACACTCGTGCTTTTCCATTAAAATCAGTGTTAATATTGAATTCTGAAACGTCAATTCCATTATTAATAATGGGCAAATGTAAACAATATTTATATACATCCTCTACATTCAGGATATTCTGTATTGATTGAGTATTAGTTGAAAAATAATTATTTGATAATGTGAGGTCTACTGTGTTATCGTAACAAACATAACTTTTACTTTTATCAGTATAATTGTCAATAGAACCTGGATTTAATATAATGTTATTATATACTTTGTTATTTTTTGATTTAGTGCTATAAAATCTAATACCATCTCCTTTGGGAGATATTATTGTATTGTTGAAAAAATTGAATGATCTTCCTTCTATAGTTGCTCTGTCATCGCAGAATATTCCAATTGAATTGCTGGTATTATATTTTCCTGAAAAATCATACCCCGGATTTATAATTATATTATTAAAAATCAAATTGTTACCTAAACCAAAAATATTAATTCCATTTCCTGTTCCGTTAATAATAAAATTATTATAACATTTTCCGGTAGTTCCAGCTGCTAAAATAATACCAAAATTTTGATTTTTCTCATTTTGTGCTCCATAATATGAAATCTTGTTCCCAAATATTTCGCAATCTTCTGTAGCACAACCCACTTGAATTCCATCCCAACCAGCACTATCAACAAGATTATTGTAAATTCTCACACCATGTATTTCGTGAGGATAAACCTTTTTTTGAACCGAATCACATGTGATTGTATAACCTGTGTAATATGAATGCCCTATGTAAAATGCTTCTCCGGATGTCCCATGTATATAGTTATCATGATAGCTTGTATTTCGTTGAACAAAGTTACCTCTGTTGAGCCTATCCTCACAATCTGGTTTCGGGTTAGCACAAATACCGGCAAATCCACATTTAGTTATTTCAAGATGGTCTATCTCAAAATTACTACTTGATCCATCCAGCGATAGTCCGCTTGAACCAACTGGAGTTTGACCTATTTTTATTCCATATTTTAGCTTGTCATATCCAGTCCCAGTAAGTTTGAAAAATGAACAATCGTAAACTTGAAGTCCAAAATTATAGGTGGATGGACCAATATCAACTAAACCACCACGATTAATAAACACTACATAATGTAATGAATCTCCATGAATATTATAAAATCTAAGATGATTCCGATGTCCGGATTCAATAAAAACTGTATCACCGGGATTGATTCCCATTTTGGTACCATCTACATTTAAAATATCTGTGCTGATTGAAATTCGGGTTGAATTTTTTGAAATTGAAGCTTGAGATTCTTGTGCAAGAAATAACATCACAATCATTACAGTAAAAATGAAAATTCTTTGAATTAATATTTTCATGGCTTATATTTTAAATAATACTAGCGGATAAGAATCTTTTAAATATAAAAGTATTTCTGTTATTGTTTTGCAAAAGCATCTTATCCGGATATGAATTAACACATAAAACTGCTCAAATATAAATATAATATTTTACCCGCCAATGTAATAATCATTTTTTTTTCAAAAAACATAATAATTTAGTAATCAATACTATAGGCTGAACTTATTATGACATGCACACTATTAAGAAAATTGTTTGCAATGTAGCATATATTACATTTTGTGTAGTACAAAATACTTTTATTCCGAATCTATAAATTATTCATTATTTTAAAATTTCTTCAATTTGATTCAACTTATGTTATAATCTGAATAGTTAAAGGTGGCTGTTACAATTTCAAATATTTTTTTCAAATATATTTATGTCTGCTAAATGTGTTATATATGATAGTAAATTTTATTAATAGATTCAAAATGCAAGCATCATATTTATACTGAAATTTTTGAACTTTTTTTGCAAATTTGTTATATAATATAATTTTGTTGTGTCAATTCCTTTAGCGATATTAAAATATAGTTATTTGGAAACAATATTCCTATATAATTGTTTTTTAAAAATGACAACTTTTATTTTCAAAACTGTTCAAGATAAATTATGAAAATTTTTAAAAACACTCTCTTTTATTTTGAATTGTAACAAAAAATATCAAAAAAATATCACTTTGTATTTGTTGGTTTAAAAATAAGCTTTATCTTTGCAGCACTTTTAAAAAAAGTATGAACAAAAACTATTTACATATTCTCCTTCTCGGTATTATTCTCTTGCAGAACAAGTAGAAGTGAGTTTGGTGTGTATGTAATTGTACAAGAATATAGTAAGCCTTTCTCACTTCGGTGCGAAAGGCTTTTTTTTAGAATGGTATTAACCCCAAAAAGGGGGAGTTCAGAGAAAGTTTCTACGGTCTGATTGTATTGCGGATAATTCATATATTCCGAAATTAAATTGTAAATCGTAAATGATAAAATTGTAAATCAATAGATTTTATGGACAGATTATTTATTTTCGACACCACCTTACGCGATGGTGAACAGGTACCAGGATGCCAGTTAAACACTGTTGAAAAAATTCAGGTGGCAAAAGCACTCGAAACGTTGGGTGTTGATGTAATTGAGGCCGGTTTCCCCATCTCGAGTCCCGGCGATTTTAACTCGGTGGTTGAAATCTCTAAGGCTGTAACATGGCCTACCATTTGCGCATTGACACGCGGAGTTCAGAAAGATATCGATGTGGCTGCCGAAGCACTCCATTACGCGAAAAACAAACGTATTCATACCGGTATCGGAACGTCAGAGTTTCATATCAAACATAAATTCAATTCTACACAGGAAGAAATTCTGGAACGTGCCGTGGCTGCAGTAAAACACGCCAAAAAGTATGTGGAAGATGTGGAATTTTATTGCGAGGATGCCGGCCGTACAGATAATGTTTATTTGGCACGTGTGGTAGAAGCGGTTATCAAAGCCGGTGCTACGGTGGTAAATATCCCGGACACAACGGGTTATTGCTTGCCATGGCAATACGGTGAGAAAATAAAATTCCTAATGGACAATGTAAAAGGTGTTCACAATGCAACAATTTCTACTCACTGTCACAACGATTTGGGTATGGCTACTGCCAATACTATTTCGGGTGTGTTGAACGGTGCCCGTCAGGTGGAAGTAACTATGAATGGTATCGGTGAACGGGCCGGTAATACTTCGTTGGAAGAAATTGCAATGATTCTGAAATGCCATAAAAGTCTGGAAATTGAAACTCAGATAAATACTCAGAAAATTTATTCAACCAGCCGTTTGGTTTCCGGTTTAATGAATATGCCGGTTCAGGCTAATAAAGCGATTGTTGGTCGTAACGCCTTTGCACATTCATCTGGAATTCATCAGGATGGTGTGTTGAAAAACCGCGAAAGCTACGAAATCATGGATCCAACGGATGTGGGTATCGATAAAAACTCCATCGTACTGACAGCCCGCAGTGGTCGTGCAGCATTAAAACATCGCTTGAGCATACTTGGAGTTAATGTTGAAGGTGAGCAATTGGACAAAATCTACGATGAATTCCTGAAACTAGCTGATAAGAAAAAAGATATTAATGATGATGATGTATTGGTATTGGCCGGTAAAGAACGTGCTGAGAAACAACGCATTCAACTTGACTTCCTGCAGGTAACTTCAGGAGTAGGAGTGAGAGCTGTAGCCAGTATCGGTTTGAAAATAGCAGGTGAAAAATTTGAAGCTGCTGCTTCGGGTAATGGTCCGGTGGATGCTGCTATCAAAGCACTTAAGAAAATCATCAACCGCACTATGACTTTGCAGGAATTTACAATTCAGGCAATCAATAAAGGTAGCGATGATGTAGGTAAAGTTCATATGCAAGTAGAGCACGATGGTGTGGTTTACTACGGCTTTGGTGCTAATACTGATATTGTGGCTGCTTCGGTGGAAGCGTACATCAATGCTATTAATCAGTTTGTGAAGTAAGACGACAGACAACAGACGACGGACAACAGTAAAGGCGGAGTTTATGAAGTGCTTTGAAGATTTGAGAATTTGGCAGGATGCGAGAGTATTTGCGAACCAAATATATGATTTGACTGAGAGTATGAAAGATTTTGGATTTCGGGATCAAATTCAACGCGCTGCCGTTTCTGTTATGAACAACATTGCTGAGGGTTTCGATTATGGTTCTGATGCCATGTTTATTCGTTATCTGGATATTTCAAAAGCTAGTTGTGGCGAAGTGAAAAGTATGTTGTATCTGGCCGAAGACAGAAAATTCTGTAGTCCGGAAAAAGCAATCGAATTACGGGAAAAAGCTAAAAGTATTTCCTCCGGTATTCAAGCGCTAATAAAGTATCTGAAAAACAAAAAAGAATAACATATTAAATGATGTGCGGACACAAACAGCAATATGCAGAAATTCAGTTGTCTGTCGACTGTTGTCCGCTGTCTAAAAATGTATTTGAAAAATAAAAAAGAATAATATATAAAACGAAGTACGGATGCAAATCGCACACATACAGAAATTCTGTTGTCTGTAGTCTGTTGTCCGTAGTCAAAAAGAAGTATGAAAACATTATTTGACAAAATCTGGGATGCCCATGTGGTATCATCGGTTGAAAACGGACCGACACAGTTGTACATCGATCGTCATTTTTGCCATGAAGTTACAAGTCCACAAGCATTTAACGGACTTCGTGCCCGCGGATTGAAAGTGTTTCGTCCAGAGCAAACTACCTTGACGGCGGATCATAACACCCCGACTATCAATCAGGATCAGCCGGTTAATGACCCTATTTCTCGCAATCAGTTGGATACATTTGCCAGTAATGCGGTTGAATTCAATTTACCATTGTATTTTCCATTAGGACATATTAAAAATGGAGTAGTTCACATTATCGGTCCTGAAAACGGTTTCACTCATCCGGGTGCAACTATCGTTTGTGGCGATAGTCATACGTCTACGCACGGTGCTTTTGGAGCTATTGCTTTTGGAATTGGTACAAGTGAAGTAGAAATGGTTCTGGCTACACAATGTGTTCTTCAGACTCGTCCGAAAACCATGCGAATAACGTTTAATGGAAAATTAAACGTAGGTGTAACAGCAAAGGATTTAGCTTTGTACATGATTTCTAAACTGACTACCGGTGGTGCAACTGGCTATTTTGTGGAATATGCCGGTGAGGCAATCCGAAATTTGTCGATGGAAGAACGCATGACGGTTTGTAACCTTTCTATCGAAATGGGTGCACGTGGTGGTCTTATCGCTCCTGATCAAACTACTTTCGACTATGTAAAAGGTCGTGATTTTGCCCCAAAAGGTGCTGAGTGGGATAAAAAACTGGCTTACTGGCAAACCCTGAAAACTGACGAAGGTGCAAGTTTTGATAAAGAACTTGTTTTCGAAGCTGCTGATATTCACCCAATGATTACTTATGGTACAAATCCGGGTATGGGTATGGGTATCACAGAATCAATACCAACTTTAGATAAAGTGGACGAAGCGGGACGTATTTCATATCAAAAATCGTTGGAATATATGGGTTTCGAAGCCGGTGAAAAACTGGAAGGTAAATCTATTGACTATGTATTCTTAGGTAGCTGTACCAATGGTCGTATCGAAGATTTTCGCGTTTTTGCCAATTATGTAAAAGGTAAAAAGAAAGCCGATAATGTAACTGCATGGTTAGTTCCCGGAAGTTGGATGGTAGAAAAACAAATTCGTGAAGAAGGTTTGTACGATATTCTGACTGAAGCTGGTTTTGCTTTACGTCAACCGGGTTGCTCTGCTTGTCTTGCCATGAACGACGATAAAGTTCCTGCCGGAAAATATGCAGTGTCAACTTCAAATCGTAACTTTGAAGGCCGTCAGGGTCCGGGTGCCCGCACTATCCTTGCTGGTCCGCTTGTTGCTGCTGCTGCTGCCGTAACTGGTCGCATCACCGATCCTAGGGTTTAGTTTTTATAACGCAAATTACGCAAATTGGCGCAAATCAGAAATGGAAGAGAATGATGTTTTGATTCCACAGGAATTAATTGATATTATTTTGACTCAATTTTATAGGATTTACAACGATTTAGGTTATGGGT
>JBAXMR010000037.1:0-36042 GCA_037134195.1 Paludibacter sp.
CCTAATTACAATGATTATTTAACTGATAGGCGTGGTTTGCTGCAACTTGGGTTAAGGTTTTGTAATAGTACTTGCATCTAAGCTGACCGCAGCAATACTTGTTAATGCTCTGCCGTTAAGCACTGCGCCTGTGTTAAGCGTAATTGCCTGATTAGCCAGAATGTTACCATAGAAAACAGATGTTGTTCCAAGCGTTGCTGAAGTACCAACAATCCAAAATATATTCTTTGCTTGGGCGCCACCTGCCAAAACAATGCTTGTAGCAGGATCTGTAGTCAAAGTTGATCCCATTTGGAATATCCATACTGCATTCGTATTACCTTGAGCATCCAGAGTTAAAATTCCATTTGCTCCCGTTCCTGATATTCCACTCGTTGATGAGTTTGAATATAAACCTGGTGCAAGAGTAAGACCACCCAGTTGTCCGGGCAAGGAGATAGCATTTAGTGACCTTCCTTGTCCATCATTATAAGCTGATGTTAAGCAAAGTTTAGCATTTGCAGCGGCAGGAGATGTTATCTCTTGTATTCCGTTAATTATTCCAGGAGGGAAACCAACCAAGGCAGATCCCGGACTCAAAGCAACATCACCGTTAATTATTGAAAGACCGGTGCTGGTAATGGTTGAACCGGCCATTATTGCATAAGCTGCAGCACAACCAAGATCTATTACTAAGGGACCTGTTAATGCAAAGTTAGCAGTTACATTTTTATTGGAATTCATAACAACTGTTACCGGATTCACCGAACCCGTAGCATCACCACTCCACGAAGTAAAGGTATATCCGCTATTAGGCGTTGCAGTAAGTTGTACTGAAGCACCGCTCACATAACCCACTAAATCAGGATTTTTTACAACTGTTCCGTTTACTGCTGTTACATTCAGGGTAAAACTTCCGACAATTGCCGTAAAGTTGGCCGTAATGTTTTTATTCGAAGTCATACTTACAGTTAATGGATTGGTTGAACTTGTTGCATCGCCACTCCATGAGGTAAATGTGTAACCCATGTTTGGTGTTGCTGTAAGTTGAACCGAGGTACCATGATTATACGTTGTCTGACTTGGATTTTTTACTACCGAACCATTCGTAGCTGTTACAATCAAGGTGTAAGCATTAGGCGTAAAGACGGCTGTAACTGACTTGTTAGCATTCATGGTTACCGACAATGGATTGGCAGATTCAGAAGCATCACCTGTCCATGAAGTAAAAGTATAACCAACTGAAGGTGTTGGGGTTAATTGCACAATCGACCCATAATCAAAAACAGATTGATTTGGATTTTTCGCCACTGTCCCGTTCACAGCACTTACAGCTAAAGTATAAGTGTTTATTAGGAAATTGGCAACCAATGTTTTGTTAGCCAATAAAGTAAATGTATAACTTGAACTTGTAGAAACGATTAAGCCGCCTTCAGTCCAGTTTACAAAAGTGTAACCTGTATTTGCTGTTGCACTGACAACTTTGATAGAATTTTCAACGAAAGTACCAGCACCGCTTGTTGTTCCTCCGGCAGCCGGATTGGAAGATAAAGTAACTGCGAAGTTACCCGGTACAACAACTGCAAAATTGGCGGTTAATGTTCTATTGGCTGCTGTCATCGTAAACTGATAGCTCGAACTGGTAGAAACTTCTTTGCCCTTTTGAGCCACATCAGTTGTATTCATCCTTAATGGAGAAACCAGCGAAACAAAAGTTCCGTTTTCAGTCCAGTTTACAAAAGCGTAACCCGGAAGTGGTGTTGCCGTAACAGTAACGGTAGCACCGACTGCATAAGCTCCACCCCCTGTGGCAGTACCACCTATTACGGGATTTGAAACCAATGTAATTTCAGGCATTGTGGTAAATGTCCACACATAATTGTTTTGCAAAAGATTCCCTTTCAAATCTTTAACCGTGTTTTTAATAGTTGCTTTATAAACCGTCAACGGTAAAAGTGCAACAGCAGGTGTAAATTTAGCTGTTGAATCGGCATAAGAAACAACTCCTGTAATAGCCGTTGTTCCTTGTTGAAGAATAAAAGAGGATTCGTTAATTGTAGCCTTATCCATCTTCTCATTAAATGTGGCAGAAATTATCTTGTTATAGGGCACTGAAATAGCACTATTAACAGGATCGGTAGAAATCACAAGCGGGCATACTCCAGTATTTGTGACATAATCATCTTGTTTGCAGCCCGCAATTATAACAACCAGGATGATTGTAACGGTTGTCAGAAGCTTATTCATTTTCATATAGTTGATTTTATTTGCGGAAGAGTTTCCACGCAGCAAAGGTGAGGAGTTTTGAAAACGAAAGCATTACACAATTCAGAGAAAGAGTTACATCATTCACACGTCTTATGATTTGTGATTGTTGTTTTTAGATTTTGGATTGCTTTTGAAAAAAGTGAATGCAACTATCTTTCAGTCAGGATAGTTGCATTCTCAGAAATTTTCAGCAGTAAATTAATAATAATTATTTTAAATGTGCCCGTAACATCCAAGCCATTTTCTCGTGCTTTTCCATCAATCCGGTTATAAAATCGCTGGTTCCCAAATCATGAAAATCATTGGCAAGGCGGTGAATATTTTCACGTAATTCAATGATAACGGCTTCATGGTCGCAATTCAAATCCTTTATATAACTGATACTGTCGTTATTTTCCCGTGATTCTTCGTTCAATTGTGTTAGTTTTAAATAATCGGTCATTGTACCAATGGCATAATGATTAATACTGCGAATGCGCTCAGCCACCTGGTCAATGATTTCTTCCAGTTGAATGTACTGACTTTCGAAGAATTTGTGCACTGCCATAAAATCGGGACTTTCCACATTCCAGTGTGCATTACGGGTTTTAATGTAAAGCACGTGTTCGTCCGAAAGAAGTTTGTTGAGAATATCAGCTACTTTAACTGAATTTTCAGGTTTAATTCCAATTTGAGTTTTCATTTGAGTTTTTTTTATTGATTTCTGATTTAATGTTTAAAATTCAACGAAGTATTCTTAAACTTTTGAAAATGTGTATTAATACACAAAGTACCGACAATTCAGTTTGAAAATGATTACACAATTTAGGAAAAGAATTACAACATTCACACTTTTATTAGCAGTAAACGGTAAACTGCAAGATTATCCTCGCGCCAGTGTGTAAAACATAGCCACAGCCGACAGAAGCATTACAATAAAGGTAATCCATACAACCGAGTTAGATAACCAACCACTCCGGTGTTCGCCCATAATTTTTTCATTACGGGCAATGCGTGCAATCAGAAAAATTAAAGGAACTGCTGCAACTCCATTAAATACAGCGGTAAAAACCAATGCTTTAATCGGATCAATGCCAATAAAATTAATCATCAACCCGATTAGGGTGGCGATGGTAATGATTCCGTAAAATCCATGAGCCCGTTTAAGTTTCAGATTTAATCCCTGCTTCATATTAAAAGCTTCGGTCAATGCATAAGCTGCCGAACCCGATAAAACAGGAATACCCAGCAGTCCGAGACCTATAATTCCAATTGCAAAAATCAATTTGGCAAGGAAACCGGCATGAGGAAAAGTCTGAACAAGCGGTTCGAGTGCTTTGGCAGCATCGGCAGCAGAATCCACATTGGTAATGCCATTGTGATGCAGAACAGTAGCTGCCACTACAATGATTGACCAAGTAGCAATTTCGGAAAATACCATGCCGATAAAATTATCAATTCTCAGGTTTTTGATAAAATTAATTCCCAGTACCGGTTTTCCATTAAAATGTTTTACATGATTTATTTTCTCCTCCTCCACTTCTTCCGAAGCCTGCCAAAAAAACATATAGGGCGAAATGGTAGTTCCCAAAACTGCTGTAATTATAAAGAAGAACTCAAAGTTCAATTCGATATGGGGTAAAAATGTGGCAAGAAAAATGGTCTTCCAGGGTTGGTGAACAATAAAAACAGTAAGCGGATAAGCAAGCAAAGCAAGTGCCAGCCATTTTAAAATATTTGCATAAACCCGATAGGTCGTAAAAATTTCTAACACCAATATAAAAGCTGTGAAACCAAGCGTCAGAATAACAAAATTCACAGGAACAATCAGTTGGGCTGCTGCGGCGAGAGCACCAATATCGGCACCAATATTAATAGTATTGGCAACCACCACCAGTAAAACCGCTGAATACAGAACCTTTTTGTTATAATTGGCTTTAATAACCGCCGATAAACCATGACCAGTTACAGCACCAATCCGTGCAGATGCCTCCTGAACGGCTGTCATAAGTGGCAACATTACCAATACTGACCATAACTGTCCATAACCAAACTTAGCTCCGGTTTGAGTATAAGTGGCTATTCCCGAAGGGTCATCATCAGCAGCTCCGGTTATTAAGCCCGGACCAAAAATAGCAAATGCTTTTTTTAGTTTAATAAATACCTTATTCATCCAGTATGGAGGAAATACCAAAACAATTAAAACTTGAATACTTCCCAACAGCAAAGTTGAAAACTTTCTGATAATGATGTGTTACATTATTTCAGCTAAGAGTTACAAGATTCACAGCACTTACTATTTTTAATAGTAGATTTATCATGATTTGTTTGGCTATAATGTGCTAACTTTTGTTTTATAAAATGTATCTTTTCTTTGTTATATTGCGCCTATAATAGTTATGTATTAACACGGTTTTATTTTAGTGTAGTAGAATTAGAAATATTGTTTAAATAAAATGCCGAAAAGACCAACTTATATACCTTTTTTCTTTAATTTTGCGGCTGAAATTTTAAATCTATATCATTATGAACATCACTGATCGTTTTCTGAAATATGTAAGTTTCACAACTACTTCAGACGAAAATACAAATATGACTCCCAGCACACCCGGTCAAATGATTTTTGCCAACTATCTTGTTGAAGAACTAAAATCTATCGGGTTAAAAGAAGTTGAATTAGACCGTAACGGATATATAATGGCAACTCTACCTTCGAATACCGACAAAGTTGTTCCAACTATTGGCTTCATCGCACACATGGACACAAGCCCAGATATGAGTGGAAAAAATGTCAAAGCACGTGTTCTAACGAATTATGACGGCGAAAACATAGTTCTTAATCAGGAAAAACAAATCATTTTTGAAACCGATAAATACCCTGAAATTCTTCAGTATAAAGGGCAGGACATAGTGATAACCGATGGTACAACCTTACTTGGTGCTGATGATAAAGCCGGTCTGGCTGAAATTGTGTCGGCTATGGAATACCTCGTAGCTCATCCCGAAATAAAACACGGCAAAATCCGTGTAGGTTTCACACCCGATGAAGAAATCGGTCAGGGTGCCGATCATTTTGATGTATCGAAATTTAATGCCGAATGGGCTTACACCATGGATGGGGGCGAAATTGGCGAACTTGAATATGAAAACTTTAATGCAGCAAGTGCCAAAGTATCATTTAAGGGTCTAAATGTACATCCGGGTTATGCCTATCATAAAATGCGGAATTCCATGCGTATTGCTCAGGAATTTGTAGGGATGTTGCCACGTTGGGAAACACCGGAACACACGCAGGATTACGAAGGATTCTACCATCTGACTAATATGGAGGGGAATGTTGAAAAATCTACGCTAAGCTATATTATACGTGACCACGACCGCGATCGTTTTGAACGTCGTAAAAAAGAAATAATCCATCTGGTTCATAAAATCAATGCCGAATTTGGCGAAGAAACAGCTACTATCGATATCAAAGACCAGTATTATAATATGCGTGAGATGGTTGAACCGGTTATGCACGTGGTTGATTTGGCTTTTGAAGCCATGGAAGCTGTGGGTGTAAAACCCAACGTGAAGCCCATTCGCGGTGGAACTGATGGTTCACGACTTTCGTACATGGGTCTGCCTTGCCCTAATATATTTGCCGGAGGTCATAACTTCCACGGACGATTCGAATATGTTCCTGTTCAATCCATGGAAAAAGCCATGATGGTGGTGGTAAAAATTGCGGAATTGCTTGAAAAGAAAGCCCCCTAAATCCCCCGAAGGGGGACTTAAAGACTCATTCTCTGATAAAATATTTACAAATAATTAAACTATTCAAAACTAACTATAATTCCCCCTTCGGGGGATTGAGGGGGCTTTATGAAAACTACACCATTTACTGACATTCACATTGCTCTGGGAGCAAAAATGCACGAGTTTGCAGGTTATAACATGCCTATCGAATATAGCGGAATCACCGACGAACATATAACCGTTCGCAATGCGGTGGGCGTTTTTGATGTATCGCACATGGGTGAATTCTGGGTAAAAGGTCCGAATGCATTGGCTTTCCTGCAAAAAGTAACTTCAAACGATGTTTCAGCACTTTCAGTTGGAAAGGCTCAATACTCTTGTTTCCCTAATGGAAAAGGCGGAATTGTGGATGACCTGCTGGTTTATAATTTTGAACCTGAAAAATACCTGTTAGTTGTAAATGCATCCAACATTGAAAAAGACTGGAACTGGTGCGTTGAAAATAATACCGAAGGTGCTGAACTGGAAAATGCATCAGAATGGATGGCACAGTTGGCCGTTCAAGGACCAAAAGCCACTGAAATCCTTCATAAACTCACTACTGTTGATTTATCCCAGATTCCTTACTACGGTTTTGCAGTCGGTGATTTTGCTGGTATCGACAATGTTATCCTTTCGAATACTGGTTACACCGGTGCAGGAGGATTTGAATTGTATTTTTATCCTGAACATGGAGCAAAAATATGGAATGCTTTGTTCGCTACCGATGCTGAATACGGTATTAAACCCATCGGACTCGGGGCGCGTGATTCTCTTCGTCTCGAAATGGGCTTCACACTCTATGGGAACGATATTGACGATACAACCTCGCCTATTGAAGCCGGGCTTGGCTGGATAACCAAGTTTGTTGATGGAAAAGATTTCATTGACCGTCCGTTGCTCGAAAAACAAAAAAACGAAGGTGTAAACCGAAAGTTGGTTCGTTTCGAACTTAAAGATCGCGGAATTCCACGTCATGGATACGAGATAGTAAATGAAGCAGGAGAAAAAATAGGCGAAGTAACATCAGGAACTATGCTACCGGATAGCAAAAAAGGAATCGGTATGGGTTATGTAGCTACAGCTTTCAGTAAACCTAGTTCAATAATCTATATTCAGATTCGTGCTAAAAATCTGGAGGCAATCGTAGTTTAATTCTATTCTAAAAATCAACCTTTGGCGATTATCAAATCTATTAAAATAAAAGGATTAGCATTTACTATCTTTTCCTTTTATTTTTTTCAGTATGCTGTTTCTCAGGAGAATAACATACTGAAAACTGACTCGCTGAGTTCTTCTGTTTCCCAAAAAACTGTTGATATACGAGAAGTCGAAGTTATAGGACGATTAAAAGACGCTAATATTAAATCAGGTTCAACCGGATTAAATATCGACGTAAAAGAACTAAAATCACTGCCACGTTTTATTGGCGAAAGCGATCCATACAAAGCTTTACAGTATATGGGTGGCGTTTCTCAGGCCGGTGAAGCTAATTCGGGATTATATGTCCGGGGTGGTAACAACGACCAAAATCTGATTATGCTAAACGGAACCATGATTCAGAATCCAACCCATGTTTTGGGCATGTTTTCTGTTTTCAATCCCGATTTAATCAGTCAAATGCATTTTATTAAATCAGGAATACCTGCCGAATATGGCGGACGACTGTCTTCAATAGTTGATATTTCAACAACAGCTACTATACCTGAAAAATTAGATATTAAAGGTTCTGTCGGACTTATTTCTTCTCGTTTATCTGCTCAAATTCGACTAAGTTCAAGATTTTCAATATATGCTTCCTGGCGTGGAAGTTATATTAGTTCCACAGTTCTTCCTGTCTTAAAATTAATCGGAACTGATAGTTTACTTACACAAAATAAATATGAGTTCTGGGATGCAAATGCAGGCTTTACTTTAATTATTTCTCCTCACACAAAGCTTATCGGCCATTTTTATACAGGTAATGATGAAGTAAATCTTGGAGCTTTTAATAATTTCGGTATACACCGAAACTCAACAATTTGGGGAAATACTGCTGGAGGAATTCAACTAAAAACAGTCTTTAACGAAAACTGGAGTATGAGTCATCTGCTAAACTATTCAAAATTTCAAATTCAATCTGTTCTTGACTGGAATACAGATTTTCTAAAACCAACAACAATTCAATCTCAGTTTCAGAATCTTACTTACAAAAATGACTTCTTGTATAGTCATGGACTTCATTTTCTCAAATTTGGGGCTGAAATCTCCTATAATTCAGCTATGCCAAATTTCATAAAGTCCGATTCTATTTCCTCACTCGAAATAAGCAGTGAACATACTTCCATTAATTCCACTCAACTTGCTCTTTACTTCAGAGATGAAATGAATTGGAATCAATTTCAGTTTAATATAGGCTTACGGGCGAATTTATATGCTCACATTGGACCATACGTTGATTATAAAAATAATGGCAATACGATTTACTCAGCAAACAGTATTATCAAAACATATTCGGGATTAGAACCCAGATTTTTCTGTCGTTATTTGATTAACTCTCAATCGTCAATTAAACTCTCTGCAACCCGTCATTACCAATTCCTGAATCAAATACCGGTTTTGTCAATTGGAATTCCATCAGATTTACAAATCCCTGCATCACTATATGTTAAACCACAAATATCATGGCATTTTTCGGGAGGATATTTCCGAAATTTCAATGATAATGATTGGGAATTAAGTGTAGAAATATATTATAAAACACTTGAAAATCAATTAGAATATAAAAATAGTATCACTAATACTTTTACCAATGGTATGTTTGAGAAAAATTTATTGGTTGGTAATGGCTTGACGTATGGGTCTGAATTAAAGGTTCGCAAAAATTATGGTAAATTTACAGGCTGGATTAGCTACAATCTGGGCTGGAGTTATAGAAAATTCGATGAGATAAATAATGGAATACCATTTTTAACACAAAACGATCGACGACATGATTTATCAGTAATAGCTATGTATCAATTAAACAACCGATTAAGCTTTTCATCAGTTTTTGTATATGCAAGCGGAAACAGACTTAATCTTCCAGTAAGTTGGTTTATAATTGATAATAAGTATGTGCTGGAATATGGGAAATACAATGCTTTTGAGATGCCTGCATATCACAGGCTAGATATTTCAGCAAATTACAAACTTAAGAAATGGCATAATATAGATTCCGAATTAAATTTTTCGATTTACAATGTGTATAATCATGCAAATCCATACATAGTAAATTTTAGTCCAAGAACTCAAAAAATATATATGAATTATTTACTACCAATAATACCTTCATTTTCATGGACTTTTCATTTATAGGTATATATTTATGAATAAATTAACAATATTTGTATTATTAATATTGATTGTAACATCCTGTCAATCTGATTTGGAGTACAAGTTAAGCGGCTATACCCAAAAAATAATTGTGGAAGGATATATTTCTAATGGAGAATTTCCAAAAGTGTATTTAACGTTGAATTTTCCGCTATCAAAAACAACTGACTCAATTAATATGTTAGAAAATGTAATCCGAACAGCAAAAGTCACTATTTCTGACGGTGTAAATTCCGAAATTCTAACTTCAGGCTGGGAAACAAATAAAAGGCATTTTCCACCTTATATGTATGTTGGAACAGAACTAAAAGGGCAGGAAGGTAAAACATATTATCTGACCGTGGATTTCAGTGGATACACACTTCATGCAACAACAACAATACCTTATGCTGCAACTATACAAAAGTTTGAGTCTACAGCTATAAAAAGTAGCGTTAACTATCGAAACCTGTTTATGACCATAAATATTGATCCAGTTACAAAAAATAGCTATCGTGTATTTAGTTTGAAAAAGAAGGATGGGTATTTTATTGAAACACAGTATGTTTACAATTCGGAATTTTCACTTTCAGGTACAAATAAATTTATAATCAGTCCTCGGGCCACTGAGCTAGATTCAAGTTTTACTGAGGGGGGAAGTTTTATTAAAGGTGATACAGTACTTGTGAAACTTTGTACCATTGACAGTGTTTCCACTCAGTTTTTCAAAGCACTAACTCTTTTTTCCAGTTCAACCGGAATTGGTAATGACTTGTTTATTGGTGAAAAGGACAAACTAAAATCAAATATAAGCTCACCGGGCTTTGGAATCTGGTATGGAAATGGAGTCAGATATTATACTGTAATTATTGAATAAAAAAAAAGGAGAAAATTTTTCTCCCTTTTTTTATTTAATATAATTTCTCTTATTTATTAAACATGTTTTTAAATTTGGTAATTACTGTATTGAAATTATCAGTTGCATAGGTATTAAAATCAGTAATTTTTGAACCATCACTTAATACCAAACGAGGCTGAGCATTATATACTGTTTTAGTGGCATAAACATAGAATGTATATGTATATTCGTAATTATTGGTAGTATAATTGTAGGAAGAGCTATAATTATAATAATCATATTGAACCGGACAGGTTGGGTAGTATGAATAAGAAGTAGTTTTTAGTGTATAAACTAAAGTTGCAGCTTTTGAATAATCTTTCCCTTGACCTTGGTTTGTAAAAAACTCCACATCAGCAAATTTTTGTTTTTCTGTGGCAAAAAAGCCGTAAAATTTAAGGTATTTATTGAAAATTGTCACTTCACTATCATAATAAGCCTTTGAATAGTTTATATAGTAATAGTATTTACTAATTATTTTACCAGAATTATCTTTATACCATACTGTATCACCGTGTAATATATTTCCTTCAGTCATAAATCCTTTAACATCCGTAATACCTCCGTATAGAGCAACATTCATTACTTGAAAAGTTACATTACCAGATAATACTAAGTCTTGAACACCTTTAGTATTAGTTGTATCATTGTCTATGACATTAATTTGAGTTACAGTAAAATTTCCCTTGGCATTTACTTCATATTTCAGCAAAATATCTGAATTATACTTAAATGCATAACTCGATGAAATATCTGTGTTTGTATTTGTTGCAGATACTGTCCAATTAAATGCTCCAATAACAAGGGTTTGGTTTACAGAAGTAGGTGTACCATCCGTGGCATAAACTCCGGAAAATTGTGCATTTAGGGTTTCAACACCATCTATTTTCAATATTGCTGAAATAGTCTTAGGAAAAAATTCGGCAGGACTTGAGAGCGGAATTAAGACATTTGATTCAGCATAAAGAACTGTTAAAACAGCATTATTTTGTGTAGATTTTAAATCACTTGCTGGAAAACTAATTACTGCTTGATTTGGTATTATACCTGATGCTTTATCAAAATTTTTTTTAGTTGGATTCCATGTCCAAGTTCCCCATAAATCACTTCCTAGATTACTTGAAACACGCATTTGATTGTTGAAATTTTCCAAAGCTTTAACGTCATTTCTTGATATGCCGATTTGCAACTGACGAAAAGATGAAACTAATGCCGGTGTAAATGACCCACTATTATTTAAAAATTGAGTTAATGCCACATAACCTTTAGTTTGTTGCATAGTTGTCATCTTATCAGCTAAATCCAAACCATTTTGTTCAATACTTTTCTTTTGTTGTTCAACGGTTAGTGTTGAAAAGTTTAACGGGGTATCCGGATTAGTAACTGCGGTATTACATGAATTAAGTGCAAAAAACATGCTTATTGCACTTGCAAAAAGATAAATAGTTTTTTTCATTTTGGTAAGTTTTTAATTGAATGAATTTAAATTAATTTTACAGCACAAATATACTATATTATTTTAATAGAAACAATAATTTACAAAAAAAACTGCTAATTTTATAGCAGTTTTTTATTTTTCAAATTTTATGTCTGATTAAATTCGTTTCAGATTATTTGTTGTAATTTGTTCTTCCACAATAGCGTCAAGCACTGCAATTGCAGTCATATTCACGATATCACGCACCGAACTTTCCACATCCAAAATATGAACCGGCTTATTCAATCCCATTTGAATTGGACCAATCGATTCGGCCAATCCCATTTCAATCAACATTTTATAAGCAACATTAGCTGAACTTAAATTAGGGAAAATAAGTGTATTCACATTTTTTCCAGCCAATTTGGAGAATGGAAATTTTTTATCACGAAGTTCTTTGTTTAGTGCAAAAGCAACCTGCATTTCTCCGTCCACAACCATATCGGGATAAGTTTTGTGTAAAGTTTCAACTACCTGATGTACACTTGCCGGACTTCCGGTTTTATCCGATCCGAAGTTAGAATACGAAAGCATTGCCATAACCGGTTCGTGAGCGAAGAATTTAACTGTATCGTGAGTTAGCTTAGCTACATCTATTAATGTTTCAGTAGTCGGGTGACGATTGAATAGCGTATCGGCCAGAAAGTAAGTTCCTTTCTTGGTATTCATAATGTGCATGGCAGCCATATATTTCAAGCCTTTGCGCAAACCAATAACATCTTTAGCTGCCTGAATGGTATCGGCATATTTAGTATAAACACCTGTGATTAAAGCATCTGCTTCACCGGTTTCCACCATCATCATGCCGAAATAGTTGCGCTCGTACATTTTTTCGTAAGCTTCGTCGAAAGTCATACCTTCACGACTGCGTTTTTCAGAAAGAATTTTTGCAAATCGGTTTCTTCTTCCTTCTTCTCTGTCGTGACGAAGATTCACAATTTCAATCCCTGTCAAATCAATATCATTTTCAGCAGCAATATTACCTATTTTTTCTTCGTTACCAATTAGGATAGGGAAACATATACCTTCTGCTAAAGCCATTTCAGCGGCTTTTATCATATTGATATGGTTTGATTCCGAGAATACAACACGTTTTGGAGACTGACGGGCTGCATCGTAAAAATGACGCAACATTTTATTGTCATGACCCATCATTTCACGCAACTTATTATTATAACCCTCCCAATCAGTAATTTCCTTTCGAGCCACACCCGACTTGATAGCCGCTTTAGCAACTGCTGGTGATACAATGGTCAACAATCGTGGATCAAGCGGTTTTGGAATAATATATTCACGTCCGAAACTTAATCGCTTGAGGTTATATGCAGCATTTACTACGTCAGGTACAGGTTGTTTGGTCAATTCTGCAATTGCAAGAACAGCAGCCAGTTTCATTTCTTCATTGATACATTTAGCTCGTACGTCCAATGCACCACGGAAAATATATGGGAATCCCAACACGTTATTAATCTGATTTGGATAATCGGATCGACCGGTTGCAAAAATAATATCCTGACGGGCTGACATAGCATCATCATACGAAATCTCAGGATTTGGATTTGCTAATGCAAAAACAATCGGATTAACATTCATCGAACGCACCATTTCTTTTGAAAGTACACCTGCTACTGATAATCCCAAAAACACATCCGAATCCTTAACAGCTTCAGCAAGTGTGGTAATGGTTCTGTCGGTTGCAAATGGTTTTTTGCGCGAATTCAAATCGGTACGTTGTTTATTAATAACGCCTTTTGAATCAACCATTACAATATTTTCGAGCTTTGCTCCCAACATCATATATAATTGTGTACATGAATTTGCAGCAGCTCCTGCACCATTCACCACAATTTTCACATCTTCAATTTTCTTACCAACCAATTCCAACGCATTAATCAAACCGGCCGACGAAATAATAGCAGTTCCGTGTTGGTCATCGTGCATCAATGGAATATCTAGTTCAGCTTTAAGGCGTTCTTCAATTTCAAAACATTCTGGAGCTTTAATATCTTCCAGGTTGATTCCCCCAAAAGTAGGAGCAATAGCTTTAACTACCTGAATAAATTTCTCCGGATCTTTTTCATTCACTTCAATATCAAACACATCTATGCCGGCAAAAATCTTGAATAACAAGCCCTTACCTTCCATAACAGGTTTTCCTGCCATAGCACCTATATCTCCCAAGCCCAATACTGCAGTTCCGTTTGAAATTACAGCTACAAGATTTCCTTTAGAAGTGTATTCGTATGCAGCATTCGGATCTTTTTCGATTTCGAGACAAGGCTCAGCAACTCCCGGAGAATATGCCAGAGATAAATCACGTTGCGAACTATAAGGTTTAGTTGGAACAACCTCGATTTTTCCGGGTTTTCCTTGTGAATGATAGAGAAGTGCATCTTCCCGTGTTAACTTTGCCATAATTTTGTAAATTATTATTTATTGTATTTTTTGATGGATTGTTTTTGAAAAATTGACGCAAAAGTACAAAATATAATATCAATATGAAAGTAATTTAAAAGAAATAATTACATAAAAATTACTTTTCAAAATGATGGTCATCGTATTTTATTTTAAAATTGTGACCCCATAAAAATCCGTGACGGATAAACTCCTGAACAACAGGATGTGAAATATAAAATGTGCCATTTACGGTGGTATCTCTATGAGCTTCAAATGGTCTGTCCTGTCGGTATTCATATTCTTCCTTCCACCTTACCGGATTCAGAAATGGATTAATATCAATTGCCATTCCGGAGGCATGCTTAGAAAAATTCTCGTCACGATAGCAAAAACTGTAAGTATTATTATCCTGCATCGACAAATCATCGTGCCAACGATACTTTACCACAGGAATTGCATGCTCAATTTTAAATTTTTCCTTCAACATAAATTGGAACATCTCTTTCAAATCTCCTGCAATCTTTTTATTTGTCAGTACTTGACCTTTATGTATCTTGTTATCTACAGAATAATACATTATATCAATCAATTCTAATTGGTTTATTATTTCCTTTGAAGCTCTCGAACCATATACTGCTTGCTGAAAACTATAGTTACAATCAACAATAACAGTATCTTTTTCAGGACTTTCGTCTATATTTTGGGGCGTTAGCTGAGTTGATTTATCAGTTTGACCTGATTGACATGAAATTATGCTTAGCAAAATGATTAAATAGCTAAATTTCAGAAATTTATATCGCATTAATTTTAAAATTTTAAATCACACAAAGTTACTCAATAATATGTTATGAATATTCAATTCATCTAAAGTAATTTTGAATTGTTGAAATTAGTTTAACAACAGATATAAATTTAATTGAAGAATTTTGTACAATTTTTATTGTAACTTTGCGATAGAATAAATTATCCTATTTGATGCGCCTAATATCCCTGTCTTTAATTAATTACAAAAATATTGCTGAAGCTGATTTGGTATTCTCGCCGAAAATCAATTGCTTTATTGGCAATAATGGGATGGGGAAAACAAATATTCTGGATGCAATCTATTTCCTATCCTTTTGTAAAAGCCATTCAAACCTTATTGACTCACAAAATATCCGTCACAACGAAGATTTTTGCGTACTTCAGGGAAAATATGTTTTTGATGAAAAAATTGAAGAAATATATTGTGGAATTAAAAACAAACAAAAAAAGCAATTTAAGCGCAACAAAAAAGAGTATGAACGACTCTCAGACCACATTGGACTACTTCCACTCGTTATGGTTTCGCCCGACGATTCAGTTTTGATTTCAGAAGGCAGCGATGAACGAAGAAAATTTATTGATGGAGTAATATCTCAATTCAACAAAACCTATCTCAGTAATCTTCTGAATTACAACAATGCATTAAAACAACGAAATGCGATTCTGAAAGCAGAACAACCTATTGACCCTGCCATTTTGGATATTTGGGAAGATCAAATGACAACTTATGGAAACTACATTTACACTCAACGACGTCAGTTTATTGATGAATTTGTACCTGTTTTTCAGGATTTTTATTCAAGAATTTGTGGCGGAAATGAGCAAATAGACCTTTTTTATAAGTCGCAACACGATGAACATGATATAAAACAGCGAATGATTGAAACCCGCGAACGGGATTTTTTACTTGGTTATTCAACTCAGGGAATTCATAAAGATGAACTTGAAATGATGCTGAATGGATACGCTATTAAACGTGTTGGCTCACAGGGTCAAAACAAAACTTACTTAATTTCATTGAAACTTGCCCAATTTGATTTTCTAAAACGCACACATAATTTATCACCACTTCTTCTTCTTGATGATATTTTTGACAAACTTGATTCGAATAGAGTAAAAAAAATAGTTGAACTGGTTTCAGGTGAAACTTTTGGTCAAATATTCATTACAGATACTAACCGCGAGCATTTAGATTTAATTCTTCAGCAACTATCACAAGATTCTGCAATTTTCCAGGTTGAAAATGGTCAAATTTCGCATTAATTCCTTTCATATTGTCAAATAAAATATTTTTTTCTTAATTTTTTTCTCGATAATTATTCAAATAAAATTCAATCTCTAATTTCCTTTAATTTCTATTTTGGGAAATAATTATCTAAATGTTAATGCGTATATTGTTTATTACCAAATACATAAAAATTATTTTGGAAAACATTTTGTTTTTTATAATAAATATTTTAGTTGAATTTGTATATAAAAAAATAAATGTCTAACATTGTAGTCCAATTCCAACGCAATATTTTTTCAACTAAAGTGCTCATTATTATCTAATACGAATTTTTTATCGTGGAAACAAAAACATTTACTCAGGAAGAGATTAAAGAAGCATCATTTAAGTATTTCAAAGGTGATGAATTAGCAACAAAAGTATGGGCAACAAAATACGCTCTGAAGGATTCATTTGGTAACACTTATGAATTGACACCGGATGATATGCACCGCCGATTGGCAGGAGAAATTGCCAGAATCGAAAATAATTATCCAAATCCGTTGACAGCTGATGAACTTTTTGAACTTTTCAGGGATTTCAAATATATTGTTCCACAGGGTAGTCCAATGACCGGAATTGGCAATGAATTTCAGGTAGCTTCTTTGTCTAATTGCTTTGTTATTGGATTTGATGGCGATTCAGATTCGTATGGAGCAATTATTAAAATTGATGAAGAGCAGGTACAATTGATGAAACGTCGTGGTGGTGTTGGTCATGACTTATCACATATTCGTCCTAAAGGTTCTCCGGTTAAAAATTCCGCACTTACTTCCACGGGAATTGTTCCGTTTATGGAACGTTACTCTAATTCAACCCGCGAAGTAGCTCAGGATGGTCGACGGGGAGCTCTTATGTTAAGTGTCTCCAGCAAACATCCCGATTCAGAGCTTTTTATTGATGCCAAAATGGAATCAGGGAAAGTTACCGGTGCGAATGTGTCCGTTAAAATTGACGATGATTTTATGGACGCTGCAATTAACGACAAACCATACAAACAACAATATCCTGTATCGTCAAAAACACCCTGGTTTACAAAAAACGCAGATGCCAATGCAATATGGAAAAAAATAGTACATAATGCATGGCAATCAGCCGAACCGGGAATACTTTTTTGGGATACAATTCTGCGTGAATCTGTGCCTGATTGTTATGCGGATTTGGGCTACAAAACGGTATCTACCAATCCGTGCGGTGAAATTCCATTGTGTCCTTACGATAGTTGCCGTTTATTGGCAATAAATTTATATTCGTATGTAAAAAATCCATTTACGCCGGAAGCTTCTTTTGATTTTGAACTTTTCCACAAACATGTGGGATTAGCTCAACGAATCATGGATGATATTATTGATCTGGAAATGGAGAAAATTGAAAAAATAATTGCCAAAATTCAATCCGATCCGGAAGACGATGAAATCAAGAATACGGAATACCAACTTTGGGACAAAATAAAAATAAAAACTTCACAGGGACGCCGTACAGGTGTTGGTACAACAGGTGAAGGTGATATGTTAGCTGCCCTAGGATTCCGTTATGGAACTGATGAAGCTACAGAATTTTCAGAAAAGGTTCACAAAGCAGTAGCTATAGCAGCATACAGTTCATCAATTAATATGGCTAAAGAACGAGGTTCATTCACTGTTTATGATGCCAAACGGGAAGAAAAGAATCCATTTATAAACCGGTTAAAAGATGCTGATCCTGAATTGTATAAAAACATGGTAAAGTATGGACGAAGGAACATCGCGTGCCTTACCATAGCTCCCACGGGGACAACCAGTATTATGACACAAACAACATCAGGAATTGAGCCGGTGTTTATGCCTGTTTATACACGCAGACGCAAGGTAAATCCAAATGATAAGAATGTAACTGTTGATTTTGTTGACGAAAACGGAGATTCATGGGAAGAATATGTGGTTTTCCATCATAAATTCGTAATTTGGATGGAGGCAAACGGTTATTCTGCAACCAAACATTATACCAAAGAAGAAGTAGAAGAATTGGTTACTAAATCGCCTTATTACAAAGCTACAGCAAATGATGTTGACTGGCTGAAAAAAGTACAAATGCAGGGACGTATTCAAAAATGGGTTGACCATTCAATTAGTGTAACAATTAATTTGCCGGCAGATGCCACCGAAGAATTAGTTGGTCATTTGTACGAGGAAGCATGGCGTTGTGGTTGTAAAGGTGTTACGGTTTATCGTGATGGTTCGCGCGCTGGTGTGTTAATTGCGGTGGAAGATAAAAAAGAACCGAAAATAGATGAGAAAAAAATATGCTTCCCTTATGATGAAGGCTATTTAATCCGTCCGAAAGAATTGGATTGTGATGTGGTTCGTTTTCAGAATGCTAAAGATAAATGGATTGCTTTCGTTGGATTGAAAGATGGAAAACCGTATGAAATATTTACAGGATTGGCAGATGATGAAGAGGGCATTCTCCTCCCTAAAACCGTTACAGAAGGTAAAATCATTAAAACCCTGGACGAAAACGGTAACAAACGTTACGACTTCCAGTTTGTGAACAAACGTGGTTATAAAACTACTGTTGAAGGTTTATCACATAAATTTGATAAAGAATTCTGGAATTATGCTAAACTCATATCGGGTGTTTTACGTTATGGAATGCCAATTGATCAGGTAATTAAATTGGTTTCAGGCTTACAACTCAACAATGAATCCATCAATACATGGAAAGTTGGTGTTGAACGCGCATTGAAGAAATATATTCCCGATGGAACACATATAAACGAACAGGCATGTCCTAGCTGTAAACAGCATTCTTTGGTTTATCAGGAAGGATGTTTGACTTGCAAAAGTTGTGGATATTCTAAATGTGGATAATTTTTCGGATTGACCAAACAAAAAAACGAGGTAGATTGCCTCGTTTTTTTTGCTATAAATTTAGAAACTGTTTAAAAATAATCGTCAAAATAGTATTTGGAATGGTTTTCAGTTGAATAAGTATTCTTCTTTATTTAAAATTGCAGGAAAATATCAAACGACACTTAGAGATTTAACTCTCAATTTCTTAATAAAAAAATATCCCACCGCAAAAACTAATAAAATCAATTCATTACCAAGCAGTAAACTACCAAGAGTAATTGGATCAATACCAATCTTGATGTCGGATCCAAAGATTGAAAACCGAAGTCGTCGAGTATAAGTAGTTGCGTTTTTTCTATTTGTGCATAAAATTTGAGTAGTGAGTCTTCCAATTTACATACTGCTATTCTCTCCAATAATTTACTCATTTAAAAATACAAGGTTTTGTGTCCAAAGGCACATGCCTGTCTGCCGATGGCACATGCCAGAAAACTTTTACCACAACCTGTTGATTCTGTTATAAGTATGTTTTCACCCCGATTAATAAATCCAGAATCGGCTATGGCATGGATAGATTCTTTGGTCAGGTTTCTATCCGTTGTGCAATATATTTGTTCCAACATGGCATTATAGCGCAGTTTGCTCATTTTTAGATATATCTGCGTTCGGTTATGCAACCTGTATTGGATTTCAGTATCTGAAAGTTGCACCATCATTGGGTGGATACTTGGCTGTTCTTGTAGGGGCAGCGACATTATACTATTGTACACTTGTTTCAATCCCGGAAGTTTGAGTTTTTCCAACTCATAAATCGTGTTTTGCGTGTTCATTTTTTTTGTTTTTAAAATAGGTTATTGTTATAAAATTGATTATTGTTATTTTTTTGATGATTTTTGGTGACTGTTTTCAATGATATTCTTCTTTTCCCCTGATGTTTTCATGTGTTGGAAAACTCAGTATTGGTTCTGATGTACATCTATTTAACCGCCCCTAATCCCCTTCCGATATATCGAAATAAATTGCAGGGATTTGAAGCTACAACCGTTTTGTGATTCTTTTTTAAATATTGTTATACAATGTTAAATTTAGTAAACTAGAAATAATAGTTGTAAAAAATCAACCATATCAATTAGTTTATAACTGAATATCAGGTGATAATTTATCGTGTTGATAAATATTTATGCAATTAATTTTCATTTTTACAGTCAAACTCTTGGAAAATTATGTTACAGCAACTATCTTTGTGTAAAGTCCAAAAACAATGCAGCTGAATGTAAAAAATGAAACTTCCACCTTACGAGCCGTTGTGCTGGGGCAACCCGGTTCACTTGGTGCTGTGCCTACCCTTGATAAAACCTTTGATGCAAAGTCATACGAATCTGTTTCACTAGGCAATTATCCTACTGAAGAAGCTGTTTACATGGAAATGAGTGCTTTTGAAAAAGTGTTGCTTAATTACAATGTGCAGGTATTCCGCCCCTGGACGCTTGAGAACTGTAATCAGGTTTTTGCACGCGATGTGGCTTTTGTGATTGACGATAAAATCATTAATTCTAACATTATTCCCGACCGGGAAGATGAAAAAGAAGCTTATGAGGTGGTTTACGATCAGATTTCGTATAACAAAATCTATAATTTACCTGAAAAAGCTCATGTCGAAGGAGGAGATGTAGTTTTATTCAATGATATGGTATTTGTAGGTTTATATACAGGGGTTGACTACCCGCAATTTAAAACTGCTCGTACCAACTTGTATGCATTCAACTTTCTGAAAGAGATTTTTCCGGAGAAAATGTTTGTACCTATTGAATTGAAAAAACACGATACCAATCCAAAATCAGGAATTTTACATTTGGATTGTGCTTTTATGCCGGTAGGTAATGGGAAAGCTATTATTTACAGAGACGGTTTTGCGAATGAGAGCGATTATAATCAGTTGGTGGAAATGTTCGGACAACAAAATGTGTTCGAAATAACTCAGGAGGAAATGTATTCTATGAATACGAATGTGTTTTCAATTTCTCCTTCGGTAGTGGTTTCCGAACAACATTTTATGCGCCTGAATGAGCATTTGGAAAACAACTGGGGATTGAAAGTTGAACGTGTTCCGTATTACGAAATATCAAAAATGGGTGGTTTATTACGATGTTCAACCTTACCGTTGATTAGAGAGTAAAAATTAATAATTAAAGCTATGAATAACCAGTCTACACACACTATTTTGATGATTGAACCTGTAGCTTTTGGATTCAATGCTGAAACTGCGGTAAATAATTATTTTCAACAGAATGAAACTGATAAAGCTATTGATATTCAGCAACTTGCATTGTCCGAGTTCAATATTATGGTTGAAATGCTGCGTGCGAAGGGCATTAATGTTTTGGTAGTTAAAGATACTGAGCAGCCACATACTCCGGACTCAATATTTCCAAATAACTGGATTTCGTTTCACGAAGGCGGACAGGCTGTTTTGTATCCCATGTTTGCCCCAAACCGACGAAATGAACGTCGAAGGGATATTATAGAATTAATTGAAGCACAGGGAAATATCATTAATAATGTTGATGACTTCACTTTTTGGGAAGAACAAAATTTATTTCTTGAAGGAACCGGAAGCATGGTTCTCGACCGTGAAAATAAAATTGCCTATGCTGCATTATCCGAGAGAACTGATAAATCAGTTTTTCTGCAATTCTGTTCGGTATTTGGTTATAAACCTGTATATTTCTCTGCATTTCAGTTGGTTGGCGAAAAGTTACTCCCCATTTATCACACCAATGTGATGATGAGTGTGGCTGATAAATATGCGTTGGTTTGTATTAATAGTCTGGAAGTTGACAATGAACTTGAAATGCTATTTGATACCTTAGAGAAATCGGGGAAAGAAGTTATTCCGATTTCGAGACATCAAATGCACTGTTTTGCCGGAAATATGTTGCAAGTTCAAAATAATAACGGAGAACTTTTTTTAGTTATGTCACAAACAGCTTACAACTCATTGCAAGAACATCAAATTGAGTTGTTGAAATCATATAACGATTTGATTATCATTTCAATTCCAACTATTGAACAAATCGGAGGTGGCAGTGTTCGATGCATGATGGCAGAGATATTCTAAAGCCCTACCTAACCTCCCCCAAAGGGAGGAATTAATAAAATAAACTAACTCTTAAGTCCCCTTTTGGGGGATTTAGGGGGCTAATATAGAATTATGAATTCAACTGATTTAATGGAGCTAGAAAATAAATACGGTGCTCATAATTATCATCCACTACCCGTGGTTCTCGATCGGGGTGAAGGGGTTTTCGTTTGGGATGTAGAAGGTAAAAAATACTACGATTTTCTTTCGGCATATTCAGCTGTGAATCAGGGACATTGTCACCCTAAAATAATCAATACGCTTGTAGAGCAGGCTCAAAAACTTACTCTAACCTCACGTGCATTCTATAACAGCCGGTTAGGTGAATATGAACGGTTTGTGACCGAATACTTTGGTTATGAAAAGGTACTACCCATGAATACGGGTGCTGAAGCGGTGGAAACTACACTAAAGCTTTGTCGTAAATGGGCATACGAGAAAAAAGGATTGGCAGAGAATACTGCTCAGATTGTGGTTTGTGAGAATAATTTCCATGGACGCACTACGACAATCGTTTCATTTTCAGTTGACCCTGACGCTTACACCAATTACGGACCTTATACTCCGGGATTTATTGTAATTCCATACAACGATGTAGATGCATTGGAAAAAGTGTTGAATGGAAACAATAATATTGCCGGATTTTTGGTAGAACCCATTCAGGGTGAGGCTGGTGCGTACGTACCTGATGTTGGTTATTTGAAGAAATGCTATGAGCTTTGTAATCAGCATAATGTCTTGTTTATTGCGGATGAAGTACAGACCGGCATTGCCCGAACCGGAAAATTGCTGGCGTGCGATTACGAAAATGTGCATCCGGATATTTTGATTTTGGGAAAAGCACTTTCGGGAGGTGCTTATCCTGTTTCGGCAGTGCTTTCCAGTAATGAAATCATGGACGTTTTTCACCCCGGACAACACGGCTCTACTTTTGGCGGAAACCCACTGGCAGCAGCTGTAGCTATTTCTGCGTTGGAAGTAGTAAAAGATGAAAACCTGGCTGAAAATGCTTTTACATTAGGCGAAATTTTCAGAGATGAATTGCGAATGGTATGTAATAATTCCAGAATAGCATCATTCGTTCGTGGAAAAGGTTTATTGAATGCCTTAGTGATTAATAATGAAGGACATAAAAACCTGGCATGGGACATTTGCCTGAAATTACTCGAAAATGGTTTATTGGCAAAACCAACCCATACTAACATTATTCGATTTGCACCTCCATTGGTAATTACCAGAAAACAATTACTTGATTGTGTGGAGATTATTCGCAATACAATTCAGGCTTTTGAAATGATTAGTTGAAATTCATTAGTCTGAGGAAAAATGAAGTTATACTGCTTACCAAATTGGAGATATGCAGAATATTGATATGCAACTTGTTTTCAGCTATAATAATTAAAAATAATGCCAAAGTTCCGTAACGGTACATATTCATCATCAGTTTAGGATTAATATCTTTCAGATAGGTTAGATAAACGTGCGAACCATCGAGTGGTGGAAGCGGTATCAGATTGAAAACAAACAAACTGAAATTGATAACTCCCCAGATAACAATCAATTGTATTATTTCTAAACTAATGCCATCTACAAAATAGAGAAGTCGGGCTACAATAAAAAACAATACAGCCAGCAGAAAATTTGATATTGGACCTGCAATAGCAATGATTATTTCATCGCGATGTCTATTTTTCAGGTTATCGGGATTAAACATAACCGGTTTAGCCCAGCCAAAACCTGCTATCAAAATAAGAAAAAATCCCAGCCAGTCAATATGTTTCAAAGGATTTAGAGTCAACCTTCCATCGTTTTTAGCTGTTTCATCACCCAGTTTATAAGCTGCAAATGTATGTGAAAATTCATGAACAGTTAATCCAATGACAGCTGCAGGAGCAATTTTCAAAATCTCAGTCAAATCTAATCCCATAAATTATTTCTTGTTGGCATTTTTAAATAGATTATTATAATCAATGTAATACAATACTTTAAGCGACAGGCTATTATTCTGATTTAGCCACGATTTTTCAAGATTACTTCCATAGTTATAATTCACCGAATTATCATCCGAATAGGAAGTAGTCTTCCACGCCATTGAAAGTTCCGAACCCGGAGCAAATATCCATCTGAAAATAATATCAATAGTAAACGCATTGTAATTCTGATCTTTAATCTGCACATAACCAGCATTATTGGCAAGCGAACCATCCGGTTGAAGCAAATAATACTTGTTATTTGCCACTCCCGACCAGTAATGTCTTGCCCTCAGACTTAAACTGGCATTATTTGTCAGTATATATGACGTACTTAAAGTGTTTACTAATGTGGTTACATTTCGGTTTGCAAAGATAATCGAATCTCCCGACGAAACATAATCCGTGAATCCTTCTTCATTTTTTGAATTCATGCTGCTTATACCATAATTGAATTCCAATTGTTTTCCTACTCTATAGTTGGCATAAGCATCAAAATCATGCTCAATTCTACCAATAGTTGGTTGATTCACAAGGCCATAGTGAAACGAAAAATTCAGATCTTTTCGTTGGTCGGTGTTTAGATTCAGGTTTATCAACCGGCGTTTGGGGTTCAGATAATATTTCCCTTTTACCCTTGGTTCATAATAATCAAATTGGTCAGTGGTGATTCGACCGTCAGAGTAAAATAGGTAATTATTCGTAAACCGAACCATACATTCATACCCTAGTTCTTTGTCAAATAAAGTATTTGGATTATACATTCTATTGTAATTCAGCCATATATCTCCATTACATTCACGAATAATCCAAAATGGATCAATTATCTGATAGTAAATATATGCCTGAGTTTGAACCTGATTATTGTGTTGCAAGTATCCCAAATCAGTTGGATTATATTTGTCTGAATAGATATTTTGTGAAATTCCCCATAGTAGTTTTCCCTGATTTTTTTCAAAACCCAACGTACTGAAAAATCCGGTTTCACTTACACTGTCACCCCTAAAACTAACACCACCTTTACCTTTAAGCGCATAGGTTTTTGTTTTATCCCTGAACTGAAATTCTGTAGCCGTAACATTTGCATGAAACGGATTATTCAACATCGAAACGTTTGTGTTTATTAAGCTGATATAAGAGTTATTTTTAAGCGACTTGTCAACAACAGTCACATTGTAATTTGTAAATGGCTGCACTTCAACTTTCCGCGAATCACCTGTTTCTGAATTTTTTACTATGGCATTCGATGCTAAAGTCATGGCATTCAACATCCCAATTCCCCATCCTTTGTCTGTCCTTCCCGATACTTTGGTTGCATTTACAAGTTGTGTTTCAGTTGGATTGTAATCTATTATTTCGTTGTTTTTTAATGAGTTATCCGCTGAAAATTTTGGACTTGAACCTATTCGACGAGAATAAAAAACACCACCACGTTGAAACAATTCAGTTCCTTCTGTGAAAAACTGTCTTTTTTCGTCGTAAAATGTTTCATAAGGAGTCAGATTCAGCTTTTTATCATCGGACTGTATTTGCCCAAAGTCGGGAATAAGCATCATATCCAGTGTAAATGCATCGTTTATACCATATTTCAAATCAAGTCCACCTTTGTATAAGAATTTTGAGGTTCCATTACTACTTTTAGGTTCAAAATAGCTTGCAATATAGGGACTAAACGATAATCTAACCGGTGGCTTAATGTCTTTTATTCCACTTAAAATTCCTTCCTGATGAATAAAACCCGAAATTTTCCGATCTATGAAATTCCATGAATTGTTTGAATTATAACGCCTTATATTCCGAAACATATTTAAACCCCAATCAGAACCTGCTTTTTCTGAAAAACGAAGAGCCGAATAGGGTATTTTCATTTCAACAGTCCAACCATCTTTATTTATCGAAGTTTTGCTTTCCCAAACTGCATTCCAGTTACTATCTTCATTGTCTGATTCACTCTTAACTGCCTTAATATCAACCTGAATTCCTGCAGGTGATATAAAAAAACCATAAGCTAATTGTCCCTGATTATATGGATCAAGATACACTCCAAAATAATCAGACATACCGGTATTATCCCGCTCAGTCAGATAGTTGAAAATGCTGTCGGGATGGCAGTCATATAGTTTAGCCCCAACATACACTGCTGTTTGGTCGTAAAAGAAATAAACTTCTGAGGGTTGTGGAGATGGTTTACCATTATAAGGTTGTAACTGAACAAAATCCTTGGCTGGAATAGCCGATGAATAAGCTGCTTCATCTAATTTTCCATCAATAACTAAGGGAGTAGTTATTTTGTAGGCTTCCACTTTTTTCCGGGTTTGCGAATGAGTGTTACCGAAACTCAAAAATACAACAAAAGCAAAAAATGCATATTTAAAATTGCTGACTACATGCATATTACAAAATTATTTAGTAGTTATCATTGATTATCAGTATATTGTAGAATAAATTAGTCGATACAAATATATGTATAATTATTTATCTTAAAATGTAAATTTATAGTAAAAATTATATAGGTATATTTAGAAATAAGACGAAAATATTGAAATATTATTACATACAGCCATTGAAATTTACTTTATGGGTTTTATGTATATTAATCATTTGTCTGATATAGCAATTTTTACTACTTTTGTTTTACTTTTAGATGATTCAAATTTAACCCAAAAACCAGTGATAGAAATTATTCCTGCCATTGATTTGATTGATGGAAAATGTGTTCGGCTATCGCAGGGCGATTATGCTAAAAAAACTGTTTACAACGAAAATCCCTTAGAAGTAGCCAAAATGTTTGCAGATGCAGGTATTCGAAGACTTCATTTGGTGGATTTGGATGGTGCTAAAGCACATTATATAGTCAATCACAAGGTTTTAGAACAAATTACTTCCGGAACAGATTTGGTGGTAGATTTTGGTGGTGGATTGAAAACGGATGAAGATATACGAATAGCCTTTGAATGTGGAGCAAGCATGGTGACCGGTGGGAGTATAGCCGTTAAAAATCCGGATGTGTTTTCGTCTTGGATAAATACTTTTGGAGCAGAAAAAATCATTTTAGGAGCAGACGTAAAAGAGGAGAAAATTGCTGTTGGTGGTTGGATTGAAACCACTGATATAGAACTACTTCCATTTGTAAAGAGTTATTTACGAAAGGGTATTACAAAAGTAATTTGTACCGACATTAGCAAGGATGGAATGTTACAGGGACCGGCAGTTGAACTTTATAAAAAAATGTTAGTTGCAGAACCCGGAATGTATCTGATTGCCAGCGGTGGTGTTAGTTCAATTCGTGATATTGAACTACTAAATGAGGCTGAAGTACCTGCCGTCATTACAGGAAAAGCCATTTATGAAGGAAAAATAAGTATGAAAGAACTTACTCAATTAATAATAAGAAATCAATAATTAATTTTCTAAATCAGAATTAGAAAATGGAATTTTCAATTTGTATAAAATATTAACACTAACAAAATCAATTGGATTTATGTTGAAAGAAATCTTATCTGTAGCCGGAAAACCTGGACTTTTTAAATTAGTTTCGCAAGGAAAAAACATGTTGGTCGTAGAATCACTCACTGATGGCAAACGTATTCCTGCATATACAAAAGACAAAGTTGTTTCACTTGGAGATATTGCAATTTTCACAGAAACAGAAGAAATTCCTCTGGGTCAGGTACTTGAAAGTGTAAAAACTAAAGAAAATGGTGCTGTTTGTTCCGTTGATTCAAAGGCTGATAATGATATACTGCGAAAATACATGGCTGAAATTCTACCAGAATATGACCGTGACCGGGTTTATCCAAGCGATATTCGTAAGCTTATCAGTTGGTATAATATCCTGATTAGTGCTCAAATAACTGATTTTCTAGCCGTAGAGAAGGAAGAAGTTACTGCTGAAAATTGATTTAAATAATTGTGAATTAGCTATTTATGACCGTTCAATCTATTTGTGAACTTATTGAGGAAGTTGCACCATTGGCATTGCAGGAAAGCTATGACAATGCCGGTTTGCTTGTGGGCGATTCGCAAATGGAAGTAAGTTCTGTGTTGGTTTGTATTGATGTTACTGAGTTTGTGATTGACGAAGCAATTCAGAAAAAATGTAATTTGATAATTTCTCATCATCCACTAATTTTCAGTGGATTAAAACGGATTACAGGACAGAATGAGATACAACGTTGTGTTTCTAAAGCCCTAAAAAACGATATTGCTATTTATGCGGCTCATACCAATCTGGATAATGTCTTATCAGGCGTGAGTGGAAAAATGGCTGAAAAAATAGGCCTTAAGAATATACGCATTTTGCAACCTTTGGAAGGTAAATTACTGAAATTGGTGACTTATGTTACTAAAATTCATTCATTTGCTGTGCGAGATGCCTTATTCGAAGCAGGCGCAGGGCAAATAGGGAATTATGATTCTTGCAGTTTCAATGCTGAAGGTTTTGGTACATTTCGTGCCAATAAACAAGCTAACCCTTATGTTGGAAAAATTGATGAATTACATTCTGAATCAGAAACTCGTATAGAAGTTATTGTACCCGATTATCTGAAATCAAAAATTGTAAATTCATTGCTGAAATCCCATCCTTACGAAGAACCTGCATTTGATCTTATTCCATTGAATAATAAGTGGAACACAGTTGGAGCAGGCATTTTAGGTGAATTAGAAGTAGCGGAAGAAGCGTTGACTTTTCTCAACCGTCTCAAAATCATTTTCAATGTTCCATCAATTCGTCATACAAAGGTAACTGACAAGAAAATTAAACTGGTTGCATTGTGTGGTGGTTCTGGCAGTTCATTTATACCGGATGCAATAATGGCAGGTGCAGATCTATATATAACGGGAGATATTAAATATCACGAGTTTTTTGATGCCCAAAATCGTATTTTAATAGCAGATATTGGACATTTTGAGAGTGAACAATTCACAAAAGACATTTTTTATGAGATAATTACAAAAAAAATGCCTACATTTGCAGTCCAAATTTCAGAGAGTAAAACCAACCCTATAAATTATTTGTAATCGACATGGCTACAGAATTAAAAGCAGAAAAAGAAATTACCGTTGAGGAAAAGCTTCAAGCTCTTTATGAACTTCAGAAAGCAGTTTCTCAGATAGATGAAATTAAAATTTTACGCGGTGAACTTCCGCTTGAAGTTCAGGACTTGGAAGACGAAATTATTGGTTTAACTACCCGTCTAGAGAATTTTGAAACCGAATTAGCTGATATTATTGCAATGATTGCAGGCAAAAAGATTGAGATCGAAGAAGCTCGCATGAAGATTGCACGATATAAAGATCAACAGGAGAATGTACGTAATAACCGTGAATACGATAATCTTTCAAAAGAGATTGAATTTCAGACACTTGAGATAGAGCTTTGCGAAAAACGTATTCGTGAATATTCAGCTGCACAGGAAGCAAAACAAGCAGATCAGAAAACATCTGCCGATCAATTATCAGAACGCAAGCTTGATTTAGAGCAAAAGAAAGGTGAATTGAATGAAATCGTAGCTGAAACCAAACAGGAGGAAGAAAAACTTCGTGAACATGCAAAAGATATTGAATTGAAAATTGAACCACGCTTGCTTACTGCATTTAAACGTATTCGCAAGAATGCCCGTAATGGGTTAGCGGTTGTTTATGTCCAACGTGATGCTTGCGGTGGTTGCTTCAACAAAATTCCTGCCCAGCGCCAGTTGGATATTCGTCTTCGTAAAAAAGTAATTGTATGCGAGTACTGTGGTCGTATTTTAGTTGACCCGGAATTAGCAGGAATTGCTCCCGTATCAGAAGATTAATAAATCTAGTAATATTTTTTTAGAAGAGTTCGAAACATAAAGTTTCGGACTCTTTTTTTTTAACTCCAGAATTAAAATCAGCTGTACCCAATTCGGCAAAATATTGAATATTCAATTCTCAGCAACCCAATAATGGTATAAATAGCTGTTTGATAGTTAATTAGATTGATTATTCGTATTCGTACTTTTTTGTAATATAAGAAAGCTCACTTAAAGTAGGGTTGAATATAAATTATTTCATTTTATTCTTTGAATTGAAGCACTGAAATCCTAATCGTTTCATCAATCTATACAAAATGCTCGTGAATACAAGTTCATAATATATTTTTGGAACTATTCACAAGCGTAACAATTCACCAATGTATTCTCACAGTGCAATCACCAACTCAAACACAAGTTTTACAAAAGTAAAGGTTAAATATATTGAGGCTCTACACAAACATAATTTCAATATAATTACAAAAGTGAATCATATTACAGAATAAAATATGGATAATTAAATCACACGTTAATCAATAATATATATTATTATATCACTACTAATCAGTTATTTATAATATATTTATAATAAATTACTTTAGCTAACTATTTACAAGTGTAATAATCATTGATTATAGCATAATTTGTACTAATAATATACTAATAAACCACTGATTATCAAGTAATATAGATTATGTATTCTAAACTACTAATTTAATTAAAACAAACTTTAGATATACATATTAAATAGCTATATTATAGATATTTGACCATAATGCAGACACTTACCCCTAAATATTTGTATTATTCACATATGTAAATCACGAATGTGTATTATCACAAATGTACACAATTTGCATAAGTGAAATACTTCACATATCTTTGTAAAGTAATTAGAATTACATAGTTCACAATTATACTTCAAATTATGAGTGAAAAAGACAGAATTGAAAAAGTAATGCAAATTGAAGGAATGAACTCCGCTGTATTTGCGTCTGCTATTGGAATACAAGGCTCTACTCTATCCCATATTCTGAATGGAAGAAATAATCCCAGCTTATCAGTGCTTCAAAGTATCTTAAATCGATTCCCTCACATCAGCCCAGAATGGCTTATTATGGGTCAAGGAACGATTGAACGAATTGTAAAGCAACCTCAAATGCCTTCATTATTTGATTCAATAGATGAAAGTCCTTCAAAATCAAGTATTTCAGAACCAATACAGACCGAAAAAAATACTTCAACAATTTCAAGCAGTCAGCAGAAAATCCAACCAACTACTGAAATTCCAGTTCAGACAACTTCATTTCAACCAGAACAACCAGTTCAGGTCCAACAAATTGAAGTTCCCGGAAAAATTGTCAAGAAAATTATTGTTTATTACTCAGATAATACTTTTCAGGAATTACAATAGAAATAATATCAATATTCACAGCAATACTAATGACTAAACTGATTATTTGGCATAATTTAATGAATTGAGTCATCATTAATATTTGCTGAATCGGGATAAATTTGTAATTTTGCAAAGCTTTTTATTTAAAATTAATCTATGTATTACTGATTTTAAATCATTGATACACAAATAAATGCTTAATGAAGAAATTCATTCTCGATTTGATTGTGAAGAAAAATGAAACACTGAACAATCAATACTCCCTTTTAATTCTTACTTCGTCTGAAAAACTGCCTGAAATGTTACCCGGGCAATTTGCTGAAGTAAGAGTTGATAACTCACCCACTACTTTTCTCCGCCGCCCTATTTCTATTAATTATGTTGATTATGAAGCTAATGAACTTTGGTTGTTAGTTCAAATTGTAGGCGATGGTACCCGAAAAATGTGTGAACTTAAGTCAGGCGATTTACTAAACCTTGTTTTTCCTCTCGGAAATAGTTTTACATTACCTGAAAGTAAAGATGCTAAAATTCTATTAGTGGGTGGTGGTGTCGGAATTGCTCCATTATTATTTTGGGGATCGTACTTGAAAGAGCGTGGATTCACATGTAAATTTGTATTGGGAGGTCGTTCAAAGGATAATTTATTGCAACTAAATGAATTTAACCAGTTTGGTAATGTTTACACAACTACCGAAGATGGTTCTCATGGAGAAATGGGTTTTGTGACACAACATTCGTTACTGAAATATTTACATTTTGATTATATTTATACTTGTGGACCAACCCCCATGATGAAGGCTGTGGCTGCTTATGCTACCGAAAAAAAGGCATTTTGCGAAGTGTCACTGGAAAATACAATGGCATGTGGATTTGGTGCTTGTTTGTGTTGTGTGACTGATACAACCGAAGGACATTTATGTGTTTGTACGGAAGGACCTGTTTTTAATATTACAAAGCTGAAATGGCAAATTTAAATATCAATATTGGCAAATTACAACTGAAAAATCCGGTAATGACAGCATCCGGCACTTTTGGTTATGGGACGGAGTTCTCAGACTTCTTCGATGTATCGCGAATTGGTGGTATATTTGTGAAAGGAACTACACTTCGTGACCGTCAGGGAAACCCTTATCCACGTATGGCCGAGACTCCATCAGGTATGCTAAACGCTGTGGGACTGCAGAATAAGGGTATAGACTACTTTATAGATTATATTTTGCCAAGTGTAAAGGATATCGATACAAATATAATTGTGAATGTTTCCGGTTCGACTATAAATGAATACATTGAAACAGCAGAGAAGTTAAATACTATTGAAAAAATCCCGGCAATTGAGTTGAACATCTCTTGTCCGAATGTAAAAGAGGGTGGAATGGCTTTCGGAACAAGCTGTTTGTCTGCTGCTCAGGTAGTTAAGGCTGTGCGAAGAGTGTATAAAAATGAATTAATTGTAAAACTTTCGCCCAATGTGACCGATATTTCGGAGATTGCACTGGCTGTAGAGGCTGAAGGGGCTGATTCTGTATCACTTATAAATACCTTACTTGGAATGGCAATTGATTCTGAGAAAAGAAAACCAGTGCTTTCCACCATTACCGGTGGACTTTCAGGCCCAGCAGTAAAACCAATTGCATTACGGATGGTATGGCAGGTAGCAAATGCTGTGAAAATTCCGGTGATTGGTATGGGTGGTATTATGAATGCGGCTGATGCAATTGAATTTATACTTGCTGGCGCATCGGCAATTCAGATTGGCACAGCTAATTTTATTGATCCTAGTGTTTCAATTAAAGTGGTTGATGGAATTAATGAATACCTCGACCGTCATGGTTTTCAGTCTGTTTCAGAAATAATTGGTGCTTTGGAAGTTTAATACCCATCTCGTTTTGTCAAATTTATATCAACGTTATTTATTATATTCAATGTTTCAGGTATTAATTATATGTATATAAATGAAGTACTTATTGAACTAAAAGCTCTTTCAAATCCAGCTCATTTTGCTCAATTAGAAAGGTTTGGAATTGAAAATTCACACGCTTTGGGCATTAGAATACCAGAATTACGACTATTATCAAAGAAGATAGGTAAAAATCATGAACTGGCTTTAGAATTATGGAAAACAGGAATTCATGAAGCCAAAATTCTTGCCTCATTTATTGATGATCCAAAAAAAGTGACTGAACAACAGTTTGATGCCTGGGTTTATGACTTTGATTCCTGGGATATTTGCGATCAGTGCTGTGGCTTGTTAATCAAAACACCATACGCACATTCAAAAATATTTTCATATTCCACAGCAAATGAGGAGTTTGTGAAGCGAACAGCTTTTGTATTAATATGTGCTTTGGTTTTTTATGACAAAAAAGCAGTAAATGAATCATTCTATCCATATTTTGAGCTTTTTGAGCGAGAATCGTGGGATAATCGTAATTTTGTAAGGAAAGCTGTGAACTGGGCATTGCGTCAGATAGGGAAACGAAATGAGGTTTTGCGCTTAAAAGCCATTGAATGTGCTAATCGAATTCAGTTACAAGATTCAAAATCAGCTCGCTGGATTGCAGCCGATGCTCTCCGGGAATTGAAAAGCGAACAGGTTATTAATCGCTTGAAAAACAAATAGAAAAGGGTGTTTCTCAGACGAGAAACACCCTTTTTGGTGTCATTTAGAGAATGGAATTTTAATTTTTATTTGTTGATTGACAATAAATTATCATTTTTTAAATAATAATTTAGAAACACTAAATATTTTTTGTATTGTTCTTCTGACAATATACATTTTGCATTATACAAGTTGTAGTTCATAACATTTTCTGCAAGTTTTTCATTGTCGTTTTTTTCTGCAGTTTTTAATTCTTTAACTGTAGTCTGAAATACTTCCTTTAAAAAGCTAGTCTGATCATAATCGGCATTAATATACCCTACGAGACTTATAAATGCATCTTTATTAGTTAGCTTGTGTAATGCTTTATAATCTTCATCTTGATTTAATGCATAAGAAGCAGTTGAGAATGACACCAACACCATAACTGAAAACAAAATCTTTTTCATAACCTAAAATTTTAAATTTATACTAATAAAAAATACAAAGAATTCCCTTACAGTTTATAAGTGGATTTCCTTGTATTAGATTTGTATTATCAACTATTTCTAATTGACAGTGCAAAAATACATGTTTTAAAACATATAAATAGCATTTTTCGGGTTAATTCTTCAATTTTGGCTCTTTATTTAACATTAAATTTGTAAGTTATTTTTATTATATTAATTTAAAATACAGTTATTATATTGATATACAGTAAATTAAATTGATATTACATTTTTGTTACAAAAAGTGAGTTGAAATCCGGAATTTCAGAAAAAAACTCATATTGGGCAGTTTCAGCATTCACTTTACAGCAATAATGCTCAATTCCGTTGCTTATTATAAATAAATCTACCCTTAATTTGGCATTATACACGGCCACCTGATCAAAAGTTTCCTGATTTATAGCCACATTTGGTGCTTTAAACTCTATAATCATTACCGGTTTTGCTTCTAGATTATATAAAATGGCATCGCATCGCTTAATTAATCCATTCAATTTCAGCTGTTTCTCAACTGCTAACAATGCTGCCGGATAGCCTTTTGATTGAATCATAAACCGAATAAAATGTTGCCTAACCCATTCTTCGGGAGTCAAAGAAACAAAGCGTCTACGTTGAGAATCGAATATCAGATGTTTCTCTTTCTGTTTTTTTATACGAAAATTATACTCAGGTAGATTTAATTGCCACATTTTTTGTATTTTTGTTTCCACTATTTTTGAAAGTGTAAATTTAGCTTCAATACTGAATGCGAAGTTACTAAAACAATATATAATATCGATACGAATGAAAACAAAAAAAGAAATTGTTGAGAACTGGCTTCCCCGATATACGAAGAGACCGTTGGAAGAATTTACTGAATATATTTTGCTTACTAACTTCAATAATTATGTTGAACTATTTGCAGAATGGTTTAATGTACCGGTTTTAGGACGTGATGGAAATATGCCAAATGCATGTGCTAATGGTATTACTATTATAAATTTTGGCATGGGAAGCCCGAATGCAGCCATTATTATGGATATTTTGTCGGCTATTCATCCGAAAGCCGTATTGTTTTTAGGCAAATGTGGTGGATTGAAAGATAAAAATAAAATGGGTGACTATATACTTCCAAGTGCTGCCATTCGGGGCGAAGGTACTTCTAACGATTATTTTCCACCTGAGATACCGGCTTTACCAGCATTTAGTCTGCAACGCGCTGTTTCGTCGAATATTCGTGATTTTGGAAAAGATTACTGGACAGGAACTGTTTATACCACCAATAGAAGGGTGTGGGAGCATGATGAAGATTTTCGCGAATATCTGAGAGCAACAAGAGCAATAGCAATTGATATGGAAACAGCAACACTTTTCTCTGCCGGATTTTATAACGCAATTCCTATTGGTGCATTATTATTAATATCGGATATGCCACTTCAGGAAGATGGCATTAAAACCAGTGAAAGTGATAAAAAAGTTACAGCTAATTTTGTTGAAGAGCATATTAAAATTGGTGTTAAAGCTTTATCTTCCTTAATCCATAATAGCAAAACTATCAAGCACTTACGGTTTGAATAGAAAAGCCCCTTAAATCCCCCTTTAGGGCATAGCCGTCAAGCTAAGAAAAACATATAGTTTATATGGGGGTATTCAATGTATAATACAAGAGGTACAAAAT
>JBAXMR010000038.1:0-35931 GCA_037134195.1 Paludibacter sp.
CAACTTTGTTTCCTCCTTTATCGTCTTTACGTCCCATATGCATGGGTTGGTGCAGATCACCCACAAAATGAATCAGGAATTTCAGTGCTTCGGCATCGTTTTTATCTTTTTTCAAACGGGACTGCATTTGGTCCAGTGCAAAAAACAGATGTTCGCCTTCAGCAGTCGGATTGTCCAGTAATTTTTTAATATCAGCCGAAGTCATATTATCGTCCAAATCCTGATAATGCCACTGGTAGCTGTAAGCGTACTTATTGTCGCTGCGAACCTCGTCGGCCCATGTAGCTTCGTAAACCAGGCCTTTTTTGCCAAGCACTTTATCTGCCTGTGCGCGGGCTTTGTCGGTGAGATTGTTGTAAGCAATGTCAGCTACAATACGATGACCAACAGCATCGTATGCAAATGCCACTGCCGAAATCAGCAAAAGTGATAATACTGAGAAAAGTTTATTAAACTTCATTTTTGAATATTTTTGGAATAAATGTTACATTATTTGTGGTCAAAGATAGAATAAATTCTGTCTCAAAATGGAGGAGGAAACTATAAATAACCTAAAATCCGGAAGATGACTGTCCACTTTGCCCTTTTTCTTCTTTAAAACGGTAGTAGAAAGCACCTTTTTTTGAGCCTGATTTATCAACTTCGTTCAGTTTTTCCAAAAAATCCATGCTCAGCATTTTTTTTCTGAAATTCCGGATGTCGAATGATTGGTTGTAAATAGCTTCGTAGAGTGCCTGCAATTGCGAAAGTGTAAATTTTTCGGGCAGAAGATTAAATCCAATAGGTTGTACGGCCGCTTTTCGTCTCAAAATCTGAATCGCATCAGTTACCATTTGTGGGTGGTCGAAAATAAGTTTATCGGCCTGATTAATGTTCATCCAGAAGGCTTTATGCTCTTCAAGTAGCTTTTCATCTTGCGATTCGATGTCAATAAGCGCATAAAAGGCACACGAAACCACTCTGTCACCGGGGTCGCGCTCTAAAGCTCCGTACATCCCGACCTGCTCCATGTAAATATTCTCCAATCCTGTAAGTCTCGACAAAACGCTACTGGCAGCCTGCTCAACCGATTCATTTGATTTGACAAAACCTCCCAAAAGTGATAAGCCGTTTTTTTGAGGTTCCAGAAAGCGGGGCTGAACCAACAGACTGATTTTGTTGTCTTTAAATCCGAGAATGATACAATCAACGGCAATCAGAAAAGTGTCCTGATTTGGGTAGAAATCTGTTGGTAATGTTTTATTCATTAGCTGAAAGGTGTTTTAGAAAACTATCTGCAAAATTATAAATTTAATTCAAACTGCCGTTTTTCCGAATGAATATATAATTATTAGTCTGAATTCTAATCATTTAACACTAAAAATTATGTGACTATTAAACCTTTGTATTTAATTTGCGTCTACTTATATACAATTACTTTAAACTATCATTTAAAAATTATGACTTATGAAAACAAAAATCTACTATAATTTTTCCATTTTTATACTTTTGATAAGTATTTTTATTTCAGCATGTAATAAAAATATAGATTTATCAAATAGTGATGCACAAAGAAAACAAGATAGTATCACTAAAGACAGCATCGCTAAAATTGATTTATCTATAACAGCAACAGATGAGGCTCAGGCATCTTCGTTGAGCGATGCCGTTGTAAGTACGGCCGATACTTATGTCAACGCATTGGCAGATAATGGTTATTCTGCTTCTACCCCAATGGCTGTAAAAGGTGAGGTTGAAGTTTCAGGACCAATTATTACTGTTGATAAGCCTGATTCGCTTAATTTCCCGAAAATCATCACTATTAATTTTGGAACTACCGGTTATATTGATTACCGTGGCGATACCCTTAAAGGGAAAGTCATTATTACTGTGAGCGACAAAATCTGGAAAACAGGAGCAACAAAAACAATTAAACTTGTTGATTTCTACGTGAATGGAAACAATGTAAAAGGCTCTAAATCGATAGTAAATAATGGACTTAATGCTGCAAAAAATCCGAGCTACACCACAACAGTTTCGGATACTATTATCCGTGTTGACAAATCCACTATCATCCGTAATGCTACCCGAACACGTGAAAGAATTGATAATGGTGGAACTCCACGTATTTTTTGGGATGATAAATACTCCATTATAGGTTCTACAAGTGGTGTTAACGCAAAAGGTGTGGTATATACCGTTGTAATTACCAATCCGCTAATCATTTACAACAATTATTCATACATTGTAAAGGGGACTGTTACCACCAGTACTGAAACAAGAACAGCAGTTCTTGATTATGGTGATGGAACAAAAGACCGAAAAGCAACCCTTACAATAAATGGTGTTACTAAAGATATATTTTTAAACCATTAAAATTAAGTACCATTCTACTCAAAAGGTCGTAAGGCAATAGCTTTACGACCTTTTTTAGCATTTCCCAAATCTTTTTAATACCTTTGTAAGCGATTTTGAAAAAGTAATACATGTTATCTCTTGCCAACGATTATCATATTTATCTGAAACTCGAAAAAAGCCTGTCGTCCAATACGATAGAAGCTTACGAACGGGATTTGCAGAAACTGAACAATTATCTGACCGATGCACATGTGACTCCCGAAAAAGCCTCTACAGAAATTCTCCGTGATTTTATCATCGAAATCAGTTCGCTTGGTATTCATCCACGCTCACAGGCTCGTATCTTGTCCAGCATCAAATCGTTCTACCATTTTCTGATTTACCGGAATATATTGGATAATGACCCAACGGAACTGCTCGAAAGTCCGAAAATCGGTTTGCGCTTACCCGAAGTTTTATCGCTTGCCGAAATAAATTCGATTGTCGAAGCAATTGACTTATCAAAAACTGAAGGACAACGGAATAAAGCAATTATTGAAGTACTTTATGGTTCGGGGTTACGCGTATCGGAATTGATAAACCTCGAATTATCAAAACTTTATACCACTGAAGGTTATATGTTGGTTGAAGGGAAAGGCAGTAAACAACGACTTGTACCCATGTCACCTCAGGCATTAAAACAGCTCGAACTTTGGAAAATTGACCGCAACTTGTTGGATATCAAAAAAGGAAATGAAGATTTTGTATTTCTAAATCGCAGAGGTTCAAAACTAACCCGCGATATGATTTTCAAGATAGTTAAGGATTTAGCTATGTTGACCGGAATCCGTAAAAATGTAAGTCCGCATACGTTTCGACATTCGTTTGCCACACACTTGCTTGAAAATGGAGCTAATTTGCGCGCCATTCAGCAATTATTAGGTCATGAATCTATCACAACCACAGAGCTTTACACTCATATCGACGTTCATTTTTTGAGACAAACAGTGTTGGAATGTCATCCATATTATAATAAAGGAATGAAAAAGCAGAATTGATTGTTGAATAATAAACCGAAAGAAATTGAAATTTTTAGAATATAAATCCTTGATAAAAGATTATTTCAAACATAATACGTTTATTTTCAGTTTGTTTGGATTAATACTCCTTACACAAAGTTTAATAGCTCAGGAAACATTGGTTGTTGGGCAGGTTTTCAATAAAGACGACCATGCACCAATTTCACAAGTAAATATTTACTTCAAAAACTCCGGTCAGGTTGTTCAGTCCAACGAAGAAGGATATTTCATGATTCGGACAAACGAACGCCATTCTACTCTTATATTTTCGTGTGTTGGATACAAACAGGAGCAGATTCATGTAAAACCAGGCAGCAGTGTGGGTGTGCAGGTAAGTATGCAGGAATTAAACAACGAATTACTTGAAGTTTTTGTTGTTCCCGGAGCTAATCCAGCCACTGCCTTGATGCGAAAAGTGCGTGTAATGCGTCGTGAGAACGACCTGACATGGCAACCCGGTTTCCGTGCAGAAGCAAGTTCTCAGGATTTAATTTTATTGAGCAAAACCAACCTTCGACACCTGAATAAGCGAATATATGAACAACTGGATAAAGGTGATCTAAAAAAAAATGATAGCTCATTGATTATTCCACTTTATATGGCCGATATACGACAACAATATCAGGGAAAAATCAAAAAGGAAATTTCGAAAGACATTCACACTACGCCCGAAAGTTTTGCGCGTTTGCTTGAACAATTTTCAGGTCAGTTTGCGTCCGATATCAATTTCTATGAAAATTCAGTGACTATATTCGGAAAACCGATTATAAGTCCATTGGCTGGAATAGCCGGGTTTTATTACGATTACTTTTTGGCCGACAGCCTTGATAGAATTACAGGCAAACAATATGAGGTTCATTTTCAGTCGAAAAATAAAAAAAACCTCGCTTTTACAGGTAAGCTTTGGATTGATTCAACAACGTTGGCATTGACAGCTATTGAAGCCAGTTTGCCTGCTCAAGCTAATATTAATTATGTTCACGACCTGAAACTTTCGCAGCAATTTAGTCCGTTGGTGGTTGATCGCTGGGTGCCGAAAAGTGCCGTTTTGTCGCTCAACATGAATTTGCAGTTGATGCCTGATAGTCTGAATAGGATGTCTGAGATATTTTTCAGACACAATCAGGAATATCAGTATTCTGATACGATGAAAGTTGATACTACTCATTTTGCAAAATCAGAATATTCTACCGAAACACTTGAAAGTAAACTGAATAATTTGGGTAATACGCCTGTTATCAAAACTGCCCGCTGGATTGCCGATGCTGTACTTACCGGATACATGCAGGCAGGTAAAATCGACATTGGAAAAATTCAACAACTGGCACGTGTAACCGATATTGAAGGACTTAGACTAAACATCCCATTGCGTACAAACCAATATTTATGGAAAGATTTATCAGTGGGAGGCTATGTTGGTTACGGAACGAAGAACGCAAAAGTAAAATATGCTGCCATTGCCGATTTTCGGTTAACGGGAGCATTAAAAAGAGTTATTGGAATCAGTTACACCAATGACTACCGGCGAATCGATTACAATTACAATAATTTCCTATATATGGAAAACCCTTTGTCGTCGCCCGATGAGGACATTTCCACTACACTGCTCTCATTATGGTCAGCATCAAAGTTGAATGAACGAAAAGAATTTCAACTGTCATTTTTCACCGATTGGAATAAAGATATAGAATCAAATCTTTATCTGAGATCTCACGAATGGATTTCAAACAAAATGTTGCCAATGTCAACAACCGATGGTGATATTCACTCTCTGAAAATTTACTCAGCGACCCTGAATACCCGCTTTTCATTTAATGAGCGTACCTACGAAGACCATCTGCAACGAATTTATATTGCCAACAATGCTCCTGTTTTATACCTGATGCTTGAAGCCGGCAAATATGCTTTCAAACAACAAAGTGGAAATTATGGAAAAATAATGTGTTCGCTCAAACACTTCATACATTTGGATTTAGGTGAATTGGATTACACGATTGAAGGTGGTTATATTTTAGGTAAAGTCCCCTACCCTCTCCTCAACATTCCAATGGGAACAGAGTCAAGTGGCTACAGCATGTATCAGGTAAGCGTTCCCACCGAAATTGGTACAGGCGGATATAACATGTTTTCGTACAACATGATGGATTATATGGAGTATGGTGCCGATAAATTTATTAACTTCCATGGTCAACTTAGCACTAATGGTCTTTTAATGAATCAGATACCATTGATTAAATGGTTAAATCTTCGTGAAATTTTCTCACTAAAAGTAGCATACGGTTCGCTTACTGACTGGAATGATTCTATGATCCAACACCCTGATTTTATTCATAGTTTCAATAAACCTTATATTGAATATGGATTAGGGCTGAGCAACATACTCCACTTTTTATCTGTTCAGTCGGTTTGGAGAGTAACCGATTTGGATCATCCGGGTGTAAAACGTTGGGGAATAAGAGTTGGATTAAGTATTGGTCTATAGTAATTTAATGAATAGGCAGCTCAATTCTGCAACCATTTATTTTATTTTTATATCTTTGTTGCACTAATTTAATAACAAGTTGTTTTTCAGTTTTAAACAGCAATTTTCACCTAAATATTTTAATAAAAATGGATAATAAAAATCTACAAATTGCCATTATCGGAGCGGGAAATATGGGCGGTGCAATTGCCCGTGGACTTTCAAAAGGAACACTCATTCAATCGAAAAATATTCGGGTGAGCGATGTTTCGCAGGCTAATCTGGATTCACAGAAAGCTTTCGACAGTGAAATAACTATCAGCACATCTAATCGCGAAATTATAAAAGATGCTGATATAGTGATACTTGCCGTGAAACCCTGGCTGGTTGAAGTAGTGGCTGAGGAAATTGAAAACAAAATCGATTACAAAAAGCAGGTAATTGTTTCGATTGCTGCAGGTGTGGATTTTGCAAAGATGGCTGACTTGTTCAGCACCGATGCCACGATGTTCCGAATTATTCCAAATACCGGAATTGACGTACTTCAAAGCGTTTCCACCATTTCATCGTTCAACGCTTCAAAGGATCAGGAAAACCTGATAATGTCACTTTTTGCAGAACTTGGCAAAGCTTTTCTGGTGCCCGAAACCCAGCTGAATGCCTTTATGTCGCTGTCGTCGTGCGGAATAGCGTATGCATTCCGGTATATTCGTGCAGCAATGGAAGGTGGTGTGGAAATGGGGATTTATCCTCATGTAGCCAAAGAAGTGGTTATTCAGACTCTTCGAGGCGCTATCGACCTGCTTGAAGCAAATGCCTCACACCCCGAAGTGGAAATTGACAAAGTAACCACGCCGGGTGGAATCACCATTAAAGGACTGAATGAAATGGAAGCTAATGGTTTTACAAATTCGGTGATTAAAGGTTTGAAGGCTTCACATTTGAAATAATACCTCACCCCAGCCCTCTCCAAATGGAGAGGGAGAAAATATCTAAACAACTTTTTCTGTCTTATTAATGCTGTTCAAAATAAACTATATATGATACCTGATTTTCAGACATTAATGTTGCCATTCCTGAAAAATATTAAGGATGGAAAAGAATATTCTACGGCAGAAATTCTTCAAATTCTTACAAAAGAATTTAATTTATCACTTGAAGAATTAGAAGAATATCTTCCAAGTGGAAATCAAAAAGTTTTTTACAACAGAGTATTTTGGGCCAAAGCACATTTAAAGATGGCTGGTTTAATCGAGAATATCAAAAGAGGCTATTTTAAAATTACTGACAATGGTTTAAATGCGTTGAAAAGTAATCCGAAAATTATCAATTTGAAATTTTTAAAACAATTTCCACTTTATATAGAAAATACAGGAAAACCAAAAGAAATAGCTGTTGTTGAAATTGAGAATGAAAATGAGAATGAATCTAAATCAACTCCAGAAGAAATTTTGGAGTCAAATTATTTAAAAATAAGAAAGAATCTTGCTCTTGAACTACTTTTAAAAGTTAAAACTTGTAGTCCTTCATTTTTTGAAAATTTAGTTGTTGAACTGTTAGTAAAAATGGGTTATGGAGGTTCAATAAAAGATGCTGGAAAATCAATTGGACGTTCTGGAGATGAAGGAATAGATGGAATTATCAAAGAGGATAAGCTCGGACTTGACATTATTTATATTCAAGCAAAAAGATGGGAAAATGTTGTGGGCAGACCTGAAATACAGAAATTTGTTGGAGCATTAGCAGGTCAAGGAGCAAAGAAAGGGGTTTTCATTACAACAGCCCGATTTACAAATGATGCAAAAGATTATCAACCACGAAATGAAACTAAAATTGTTTTAATTGATGGAGAACAGCTTGCTGATTTAATGATTGAATATGATTTAGCAGTTTCTATATCTAATCAATACATAATCAAACGAATTGATAATGATTACTTTGAAGAAATAAATTAAATTCGATTGTTAGAAGATTATTTTTTCCATGAACACACAAATCAAACAAATTGCCGAACGGTTGCGCGGGCTTCGCGATGCACTTGATCTGACTATTGCACAGGCAGCTGAAAAATGCGGCATTTCCGAAGCTGAATATGCCCGTTATGAGTCGGGAGTAAACGATATTCCGATGAGTTTTATTTGCCAGGTGGCGCAGACTTTTGGCATTGAAACTTCAGCACTTTTCTCGGGAACTGACGCTCATTCGCTGGCATATTTTGTTACCCGTAGAGGAACCGGTGCAAGCATTGAACGTACCAAAGCCTATAAATATCATGCCCTGGCCAATGGTTTTCGCAATGCCAAAGCCGAACCATATGAAGTTACAGTAGAACCTTCTGACAAAGCAATCCATTTGAATTCTCACACAGGACAGGAATTTAATTTTATTCTGGAAGGAACAATGCAGCTTCAGATTGGTGACAATGCCATCACGCTCATTGAAGGTGACAGTATTTATTTTGATGCCACTAAACCACACGGAATGAAAGCATTAGGTGGTAAGAAAGTAAAGTTTTTGGCTGTAATTATTTAAGAAGAAGGGGAAGAAATAGAAGAAATAAATGAAATTGAGGAAATAGAAGAATTATGGAGAATCCTATAAAAACCAAGTCTTTTGAAGAGTTATTGGCATGGCAGAAAGCACATGCATTTGTTTTAAAAATTTACAAAATAACAAAGAATTTTCCAAAAGAAGAGTTGTTTGGTTTAACTTCTCAATTAAAACGTGCTGCTATTTCAATTCCTGCTAACATTGCAGAAGGTTATAAGAAGAATGGTGTAAAGGATAAAATCCGATTCTTTAATATCGCTCAAGGTTCGCTCGAAGAATGTCGGTATTTCCTAATCTTAGCCCGTGATATTGAGTTTATTTCTCTGACTGAATTTGAGGACTTGAAAGACTCCTTAAATTCAGCAAGTTACATGATAAATGCTTATCAGAATACTATCCGTGAAAATTTAAATAATGACAAGAAAATATAATAATTTCGGGCATATTCTTGTATTTCCCCTAATTCCTGTATTTCCTTTAAATTCGTTATCATACTTTTATGTTAGAAAAATATTTAAAACAAACTCAATTTAGCAACTTTGAGGATTTCAAAGCTAACTACAAACTGTTAGTTCCGGATAATTTCAATTTTGCTTACGATATTGTGGACGAATGGGCAGCCAAAAAGCCTGATAAACGAGCATTGCTCTGGACTAACGACAAAGGCGAATGTCGCGAATTTACGTTTGCTGAAATAAAAAAATACAGCGATCAGACAGCATCCTATTTCCAAAGTCTGGGTATCCAAAAAGGCGATATTGTGATGGCGATTCTCAAACGCCGGTTTGAGTTTTGGTTTACAATACTTGCTCTGCATAAAATCGGTGCGATTATCATTCCTGCTACTCATTTGCTGACAAAAAAAGACCTTGTTTACCGCAATAATGCTGCTGATATTAAGGCTATTGTAGCCGTAGGGGAGGAACCGATTTTGTCTCATATAACCGATTCAATGCCCGAATCACCAACCGTGAAAACGCTTATTTCGGTAGGTCCGATTGTTCCCGAAGGCTGGCTCGATTTTCATCAGGGCATTGAAAGTACTGCTCCGTTTACAAAAGTGGAAAATGCAAACAGAAACGACGATTTGATGATTATCAGCTTCACGTCAGGCACTACCGGCAATCCGAAAATGGTTACGCTCGATCACATTTATCCCTTGGCACACATTGTAACCGCCAAATACTGGCACAATCTGCACGAAGAAAGCATTCACCTCACTATTGCCGATACCGGTTGGCTGAAAGCCGTTTGGGGGAAATTATACGGTCAGTGGATTGTGGGTGCCTGTATTTTTGTGTACGATCACGATAAATTTACACCGGTGGATATGCTGGCTATGATAGAGAAATACCGCATTACATCGCTTTGTGCGCCTCCTACTATTTTCCGTTTTCTTATACGCGAAGACGTGACGAAATATGATTTGTCATCGCTGGAGTATTGTACCATTGCAGGTGAGGCACTGAATCCGGCTGTGTATGAGCAATTTCTGAAACTCACCGGTGTGAAACTGAAAGAAGGTTACGGACAAAGTGAAACAACGTTGAGTATTCTGACTTCGCCCTGGACAGAGCCAAAACCGGGATCGATGGGCTTGCCAAATCCGCATTATGACATTGATTTGCTGACACCCGAAGGTCGTGTGGCCGAAGTGGGCGAGCAGGGCGAGATAGTAATTCGCACCGATAAACGTTATCCCGAAGGTTTGTTTAAAGGCTATTACCGCAATTCGGAATTGACCTACAACGCCTGGCGCGACAATATTTACTATACCGGCGATGTGGCCTGGCGGGATGAGGATGGTTATTTCTGGTTTGTAGGCCGAAACGACGATGTGATAAAAAGTTCGGGATACCGCATCGGACCATTCGAAGTGGAAAGTGCGCTGATGACTCATCCGGCAGTCGTTGAATGTGCCATAACTGGTGTACCTGACGAAATTCGGGGACAAATAGTGAAAGCAACCGTAATTTTATCAAAAGAATACAAAGACAAAGCCGGTAAAGAGTTGGCAAAAGAGATTCAGGAACACGTGAAATCGGTGACAGCACCATACAAATATCCACGAATCATCGAGTTTGTAGAAACGTTGCCCAAAACAATCAGTGGTAAAATTCGCCGGACAGAGATACGGGAAAATGACAGTAAGAATTGACAATAAATCAATTAAGTAAAATGAAAATCAATAATTTATCAGAAAACAATTCCATTTTAAAGCATTATCTCAAGGAGATTCGCTCAGTTAAAATTCAAAAGGATTCGATGCGTTTTCGAAGGAATATGGAGCGAATTGGCGAAATAATGGCATACGAAATTAGTAAAACCATGCGATACAAAGCTGAAGAAGTAAAAACACCGCTTGGTATGGCTCCAACTGAAGTGATTGATGAAAAAATCGTAATAGCAACGATTCTTCGTGCCGGATTGCCTTTTCACACCGGTTTTCTGAATTATTTCGATTCAGCTGAAAATGCCTTTGTTTCGGCATACCGCAAATATAAGGATGCACTGAAATTCGATATTTTCATTGAATACATTGCTTCACCTGATTTGACTGGTAAAACACTGATCATAACCGATCCAATGCTGGCTACAGGCGGTTCAATGGAATTAGCTTATGGCGCACTTCTTACCAAGGGCAAACCAGCTCATATTCATATTGCTACCGTTATTTCAAGTCAGGCGGCTATTGATTATATTACAACTCATTTACCCGAAACGAAAACCACAGTTTGGGCGGCAGCAATAGATCCGGAATTAAATGAGCATTCGTATATCATTCCGGGACTAGGTGATGCCGGTGACCTTGCTTTTGGAGAGAAAATATAAGACCTCAAACCCAAGATGGGAAACAACAAAAAACTTCGTTTTAATCCGAACGAAGCTTTTTGTTTTAAAACAGACTTAGCTGATTATCTTGTGGTTGCACAATGGAGTATGAACCCCAAAGCCGATATTTTTCGCGTAACAAGGCTATCTTCTGAAAGAGCTTTATAGCATAATTACTTTCTAAATCTGAAGTTTTATAAAGCCTTGAAAATTCCAATGACATTTCAGGAAAATGGTTTTGAATCAACTGAAAAAAAGGTTCTTTCAGATTCCCACGCAAATGAAGGGGATAGGCAATTATGGAATCAATTCCGAATTCTTTTGTCAGTCGAAAAGCCGTTTCCAGATTCTCATCGGTATCAGAAATTAAAGGAATTACAGGCATAAACGAAACAATAGTATGCCGGCAAATTCCTGCAAACTGACGAAGCATTTCCATCCTCTCCTGCGCTGATGGTGCACCAGGTTCAATAATTGTTCGGGCAGTTTCGTCGAATGTACAGATGCTGGTAGCAATGTCAACCGTTGTATGTTTTGCCAATTCTTTTATAAGTTCAAAATCGCGAAGAATCAGGGTCGATTTAGTCTGGATAAACACTGGATTACACGTTTTTTTGAGCACATCAATTAGTTGTGGAAGTAGTTCAAATTTCTTTTCGGCATGTTGGTAAATATCTGAAATTCCTCCCAACTTAATATGCTCACCTTTCCACGATTTTTTGCGCAATTCCTTGTGTAAAACTTCTGCAATATTGGTTTTTACCACAATTTCGCTGAAAAAATTACTCAGATTCAGGTACTTGTGAGAATACTGAGCAAAACAATACCGACAACCCATCGTGCATCCTCTGTATGGATTAACATCCCATGCAGTAGGAAATTCATGTTCATGCTTGGATAAAGCTGACTTACAATGGGTTTCATGTATCATTTTGCGAAATAATAGTTCATTAGAATTTCCGTTTTGGGCGGGCTTGTTTCACCTTGAACAAACCTACAAAAAGGGAATACCCAAACAACGCACCAAAACCGATTTGACGCATAACACCCAGCAAATCTGTTGTTTGCCACTCCTGCATTACTTTGCCATTTTTTACCTTACGCATGAAAATGCCATGAATCTCGAGATTTTTTTTATTGGCAGGTGCGCCCATAAAACTACCGGTGTTTACTGCTGTAGAAATAAATCGGATGGAAGCCATATCACCGTCAACCACGATGTTAGGAAACACCATTTTCAACCCCGAAAATGCAGCTTTCATATCCTGCATAAAACCAATGTACTCATCTTTTGTGAATACAAATCCATCACCCGTGTAAGTAAAATTGTCATCGAGAAGCTTGTCTAAATCATTCCAACGACCTTCTAAAATTGCTAACGAAACTCCCAATGCAGTTTCCTGTACCTGTTTTTTTTCCATGATTGAAATTTTTAATTGTTTTGTGCTTGCAAAATTAGATTTAATACTTACTTTTGCCAATATACTTACCAATATGAAAGCACTATCTTTTTGGTAAGTATGGGATGAAATGATATATAAATCAGGTAATTTTGTGGCTATGAAACGATATAATTTAAACGGAACATTTTATTATTGCCCGGTAGATTTAACCCTCCAAATTGTAGGTGGCAGGTGGAAAGGAATTGTAATCTGGAACCTTCGCGAAGGAAAGAAACGGTTCAGCGAGCTGAAACGCATTTTGGTTACAATAAACGACAAAATGCTTTCTCAGGTGCTTCGGGAATTAGAAGAACAAGGAATTGTTAACCGCAAAGTGTATGAAGTAGTTCCACCTAAGGTAGAATACAGTCTTACTGAAGAAGGATTAAAACTTCTGCCAATCATGCAGGCAATGAGCGAATATGGAGGAAAATTTGAAGTTGAATAAATGATGAAACCTATTTTTCGTTGTCTTTTTCAGGTAATTTAATTGCAAAATTTTTAATTCTGACACTAAAATTTTATCTTTGCAAAGATATTTAAGAGTCATTTTCACGAATACCAAATTTTGATGAAAAATTTTTCCCTAAACTACTGGAAATCCACTTTTGTAGTATGTTGCATATTATATCTTTCTTTTGCTCCACCTTCCACTTTTAACGGCATTCCAACCTTTAATAATGAAGATAAACTGGTTCATTTTCTAATGTATGCCGGTTTAAGTTGCCTGTTGATTTTTGATTTTAGATTAGCCAATAAAAATAATAAAACAAAGTCCTTAATCGGATTCTTGCTATGTTTTGCCTTTCCAGTTTTGCTGGGTGGCACAATTGAAATACTTCAACCACTGTATTTTGGTCGCGGAGGTAGTTGGTTTGATTTATCGGCAAATGTAACTGGAATAATTGCAGCCTGGGTATTTATGCATGTTTTCGAAAGGCTAATTACTAAAATTTTTGTCTGGAATAAAAAATAGAAAATGGCCGACGAAAACCTGAAATATAAAATAGGCATTACGCTGATTAGGGGTATTGGCTCCAATCTTGCCAAAAACCTGATAGCATACGTTGGATCTGTGGAAGGAGTTTTCAAAGAAAAACAGAAGAATCTGGCCAAAATTCCCGGAATAGGGGAAGTCCTTTCCACAGAAATTGTTTCGCAGCAGGTATTGGCGCGTGCCGAACAGGAAATTGAATTTATTCTTAAAAATAAAATTCAAACGCTATATTATACAGACCGCGATTATCCCTACCGATTGAAAGAATGTCCAGATTCACCCATAATGCTCTATACGAAAGGCAATTGTGATCTGAATAATGGAAAATTTGTTGGAATAGTTGGCACCCGAAATGCAACAGAAACGGGTAAAGAAAACTGCAAAAAACTTATTTCTGATTTGGCATCATCGCAACCTAATACAATTATTGTCAGTGGATTGGCTTACGGTGTGGATATTTGTGCACATAAAGCCGCACTCGATGCAGGTTTGGCAACAATTGGCGTGATTGGACATGGATTGGATCGGATTTATCCGGCAGCACACCGACCAACTGCTGTGAAAATGCTGCAAGATGGTGTCTTGCTGACTGAATACCTGAGTAGTACGAACCCCGACCGTCAAAATTTTGTGCAACGTAACCGCATTATTGCCGGATTGTGTGACGCAACCGTGGTTGTTGAATCTGCTGACCGTGGTGGTGCATTGATTACTGCCGAACTGGCCAACGACTATAACCGCGATGTTTTTGCTTTTCCGGGAAGAGTGAACGATGAATGGTCGGCAGGATGTAATGCGCTTATAAAGAACAATAAAGCATCACTTATAGAATCAGCCGATGATATTTTACGGTTTATGAGTTGGGAAAAACAGAATTCGACTTCACCATCAAATGTCCAAACTGCATTATTTCTCGATTTATCTGACGAAGAACAAAGCATTGTCAGCATTTTACGCCAAAATACTGATGGAATTCAGCTCAATGAATTAGCCATTCAGTTGGAAAAAACCATCAGCAAAATTTCATCACTGCTACTTGAAATGGAATTTAAAGGAGTTGTAAAATGCTTGCCGGGTAATCTGTACAGGATAGTGAAATAATGCCTTATAAATTCTTTATTTAAACATATAAATCAAAAATCTGACAATTAAAACGCCTATTTTATGAAAAAGGTATTAGCCTTATTAGCTGCAACAGTCTGGATTAGTATTTCCGAATTTGTTCGGAATCAGTTTTTACTGAAACAGTATTGGATCAACCATTACAAAAGCCTCGGGCTTGTTTTTCCGCTTGAACCAGTCAACGGAGCAGTTTGGGGAATATGGTCAGTACTGTTTGCTGTGCTAATTTTTATTCTTGCACAGAAATTTTCATTGATTCAAACGGCTCTGATTTCGTGGTTTGCTGCGTTTGTAATGATGTGGGTGACCATTGGAAATTTAATGGTATTACCGTTTGGAATTTTATGGTATGCAGTGCCATTGAGCCTTCTGGAAGCATTTTTGGCAAGCTGGATAATCAAAAAAATTGACAAATAACTGCTTACAGCTTGCTACTTACCGTTTACCGATAATTATGTATTCAAAAGAAGAGCTGAAAGAACTGAAGAAAGAATTCTGGGAAGGATTTGGCATTTATTGTAGCCATATTCCGGCTTTGAAGCGCCGTAAAAGCAAGTTTCTGCTTTACAATACCAAGATGAAAGGCGTGGAAATGAAGTTCGATGCCACCCGAGATGGTGCTTTTGTCATTCTGGAAATAAACCACCACAACGAAAAAGCCCGTCTTGAAAAATATGAGCAGTTTGAAAATTATAAAGTGCTGATGGAAAAGGATTTTCCCCAAGGATTGATTTGGAATTTTGCATACGTTCGAGAAACGGGTAATGAAGTTTGCCGCATTTATACCCAAAAAACCGGAATCGACCTGCATCGACGTATTCAGTGGATGGAGTTTTATACGTTTATGGCAACTGAAATGTTGAAACTGGAAAAGGCATTTAAAATAGTGAAAGAGGTAATTGAATAATTTAAAACTATGGATAAACCAACCTATTCATCATCAGATGAATACATAAGCTCATTCCCGGAAACCACTCAAGTAAAACTCACTGAACTCAGAAATCTGATTAAGAATCTAGTCCCTGAAGCTAAAGAGAAAATCAGTTATCAAATGCCGGCATTTACCTTGAATGGTATGCTGTTGTACTTTGCCGGATATGCCCGACACATTGGATTTTATCCGGGAGCAAAAACTATTGAACATTTCAAAGCAGAACTTTCTGTTTATAAAACCTTGAAAGGAACTGTTCAGTTTCCGTTAAATCAACCTCTACCTATTGAATTGATAACGAGAATGATACTATTTCGGATTGATGAAAATGGAGCAAAGAAGAAAAGCTAAAAGTGCAAAAAGAGTAAATTGTAACAATATGGCTCTATGAGTCAAAAGTATAGCTTTTCTGTATCAAGCTATTAAAAATGATTGACGCTGAAAATCAATCATTTTTTGTGTTGATAAACCGAGAGTTTTTTTGTACTTTTGCATCCCATAACAAAATGAAAAAACTGAATATGGAAAAAAAGCAAATTAAAAGAGCGTTAGTGTCTGTTTATCATAAAGATAAGCTTGATGAAATAATAGTAAAACTTCACTCCGAAGGAGTAGAATTTATCTCTACCGGAGGGACACAATCTTTTATTGAATCGCTGAATATTCCATGTATGGCTGTTGAAGATTTAACCGGTTACCCATCAATTCTGGGTGGAAGAGTTAAAACTTTACATCCAAAAGTGTTTGGTGGAATACTTAACCGTCGCGAATTAATTGAAGATCAACAGCAAATTGAAGCGTACGAAATTCCTGAAATTGATTTGGTTATCGTTGATTTATATCCGTTTGAAGCCACTGTGGCTGCGGGTGCTGATGAACAAACCACCATTGAAAAAATTGATATTGGCGGAATTTCGCTGATTCGTGCGGCTGCCAAAAATTATAACGATGTGGTGATTGTAGCTTCACAAGCTCAATATGAGCCGTTGTTGGAAATGATTTCGGCAAATGGTGCCAATACCACGCTCGAAGAACGTCGCTGGTTTGCAAAAGAAGCTTTTGCGGTTTCTTCGCACTACGATTCTGCCATTTTCAACTATTTTGATGGCGAAGAAAAAAGCGGTTTCCGCATGAGCGAAAACGATGCTAAAATGCTTCGTTATGGTGAAAACCCACATCAACAAGGTATTTTCTTTGGAAAGTTTGAAGATATGTTTGAGCAATTGCAGGGGAAAGAAATTTCGTACAACAACCTGCTTGATATTGACGCAGCTGTAAATTTGATAAATGATTTTGACGATATTACCTTTGCCATTCTAAAACATAATAATGCCTGTGGAATTGCTTCACGTCCGGTATTAGTTGATGCCTGGAATGCTGCATTGGCGGGTGACCCGGTTTCGGCTTTTGGCGGAGTGTTGATTACCAACGCGGTAATTGATAAAGCTACTGCTGAGGAAATGCACAAAATATTCTTTGAAGTAGTCATTGCTCCCGATTATGACTTGGAAGCAATTGAAGTTTTGAGCCAAAAGAAAAACCGCATTATTCTGATTATCAAGGATTCCAACTATAAAACCCAACAATTCCGTTCACTGCTGAATGGTGTGTTGGTGCAGGATAAAGATACTCATACCGAATTGGCTGATGAACTGACAGTAGTGACTGAAAAAGCACCAACTGCCATGGAAGTTGAAGATTTGTTGTTTGCCAACAAAATTGTGAAACATACCAAATCTAACGCTATAGTGTTTGCAAAAAACAAGCAAATGTGTGCCAGTGGTGTAGGTCAGACATCACGTGTGGATGCTTTGAATCAAGCAGTAGAAAAAGCCGGAACTTTCGGGTTCGATTTGAATGGTGCTGTGATGGCATCCGATGCATTTTTCCCATTCCCCGACTGCGTTCAGATTGCTGCTGAAGCAGGTATTACAGCTGTAATTCAGCCCGGTGGTTCAATCAACGATAAACTTTCAATTGAATCATGTAATCTGAATAGTTTAGCTATGGTGACGACCGGATTTAGACATTTTAAACATTAAATGAAATTATGATAACTCAAACTGAAGTGTTGAATTTTCTAAAAGTAAATCGTTTGCTTTTTAGAACAACATTTCATTGTGAAAAAATTGGATTGTTTGGTTCATTTGCACGAAATGAACAAACTGAAAGGAGCGATATTGATATTCTTGTTGAATTTGAGCCAGGAACACCTAATCTTTACGAAAATGAGTTGGCCTTAAAGGAATTTATCAGCAGTCATTTTAATTTAAAAGTGGATATTTGTACAGAAAAATGGATAAAACCTCTTTTTAAACCATTGGTACTTAAGGATGTCATTTATGCTTAATAAAGATTATTACATTTTACTTTCATTACTTGAAACCATTGAAAAGATTATTTTATATTCACAAGGATACAAATCGGCTGAAGAACTTAATGAAAATAATAGGGATTTAGATGCTATTCTAATGAACTTCATAGTGTTGGGTGAAGTAATAGATAAATTGTCAGAACATTTCAAAGATAGTAATACACAGATTACATGGAATAAAATCTATGGGTTACGTAACATAATTGCTCACAATTATTTTGGGATAAATATTGAAACAATTTGGCAAATTATAAATGATTACATTCCGGTTTTGAAACAACAATTAGAAAAACTAGTAGAAATTAATAGATAAATATATAACTTAAAAACAATTAGCTAAATATATGGGACTATTTTCATTTACACAGGAAATTGCTATTGACTTAGGTACTGCAAATACGATTATCATTCATAATGATAAGATTGTAGTGGATGAGCCGTCGGTGGTAGCATTGGACAGACGTACCGACAAATTGATTGCAATTGGCGAAAAAGCTCGTCAGATGCAGGGAAAAGAAAACGAAGGGATTCGCACAGTACGTCCATTGCGCGATGGCGTTATTGCCGACTTTTATGCTGCTGAATTGATGATTCGTGGTATGATAAAAATGATACCAACCAAAAATCACCTTTTCTCCCCTACCCTCAAAATGGTTGTATGTATTCCTTCGGGAAGTACTGAGGTGGAAATTCGTGCGGTACGTGACTCGTCGGAACATGCCGGCGGACGTGAAGTGTACATGATTTACGAACCAATGGCTGCTGCTATCGGTATCGGTATCGATGTAGAAGCTCCCAACGGATGTATGATTGTTGATATAGGCGGTGGTACTACCGAAATTGCAGTTATCTCACTGGGCGGTATTGTTTCCAATAAATCAATCCGTATTGCAGGTGATGACCTGACACTGGACATTGTTGAATACATGGGACGTATGCACAACATTAAAGTGGGTGAACGTACAGCCGAACTTATTAAAATTAATGTTGGAGCTGCATTAACCGATTTGGAAGATGCTCCCGAAGATTATATCGTTCACGGACCAAACCGTATGACCGCATTGCCAATGCAGGTACCGGTTTCGTATCAGGAAATTGCTCACTGTCTCGAAAAATCTATTTCTAAAATTGAAGCAGCTATTCTGAGTGCGTTGGAACAAACTCCACCTGAATTATATTCGGATATTGTACAGAAAGGTATTTACCTGGCCGGTGGTGGAGCATTGCTTCGTGGATTGGATAAACGTCTGACTGACAAGCTAAATATTCAGTTCCACATTGCCGATGATCCATTGCGTGCAGTTGCTCGTGGTACAGGTATAGCCCTGAAAAATGTGGATAAATTCTCATTTATGATTCGATAAATCATTCTAAATTTTCGATAAATACAGCACAGATTCTGTATTTATCGAAAATTTTTTTGCTCAAAAATACGTTCTCAGGTACAGTGGAGATTTATGAAAAATCTTTTTAATTTTTTGATTCAATACAGCGTTCTGATTTTATTTCTGTTTCTGGAAGTAATATCACTCGCCATGATTGTACAAAATCAGGGTTACCAGAAAAGTATTTATTTATCTTCCAGTAATACTGTTGTTTCCGGCATGTACGAATGGAGCAATAGTGTAGTTGAATTTTTCAAACTCCGCGTTGCCAACGATAATCTTTCGGAAGAAAATACATCGCTGAAAAATCAGGTTATCAAGTTACAAAATCAGCTTGAAACCATGAATCCCGAAGCTAAAGATTCTATCCGATTCCGAATTCCCCCTGAAATGGAATATCAGTTTATTTCTGCCAAAGTAATAAGTTGTACCACCAACAAAATTCAGAATTATATTACTCTGAACAAAGGTGCTATTGATGGAATTAAGCCTGATATGGGTGTTGTGAGTGATGAAGGTGTAGTTGGTATTATTAAAAATGTATCACGTCGGTTCTCTGTGGTTATTCCAATTCTGAATCCAAAAATTGAAATCAGTTGCAAATTTAAAAGGAATAATTATAGTGGCGGTTTGATGTGGAGCGGTGAAGATTATCGTTATGCCAATTTGACAGATATTGCCCGTCATGTGGAATTTTCGCATGGTGACACATTGATAACCAGTGGTTTGACAAGTACATTTCCTGAGGGAGTACCTGTTGGAATGGTTGAGGAATTTAAAATAAAAGAAAGTGACGCTTATTACCAAATTAAAGTAAAACTGGCTGTGAATTTCCGGACGCTATCACATGTAAAAGTAATTGATTATCTGAATTATAACGAACAAAAAGGACTAGAAAAAAAGTCGGAAGAATAATAAATCAATTGACCATTCTATCATTTACAATTTACGATTCAAGTACAAAAATGGTAAATTGTAAATGTACAAATTGTAAATAAAAAATGCCTGTAGCTCTTCAAAACATACTCCGCTTTATCATACTGGTACTGGTTCAGGTACTGGTGCTGAATAACATCCAGCTTTTGGGCTTTATCAATCCTTATATTTACATTCTTTTCATTTTATCGTTACCAGTAAGAATGCCACGTTGGGCAGCATTATTGTTAGCATTCGTTTTAGGTTTGACAATTGATATTTTTTCAAATACTCCCGGTATGCATGCTTTTGCAAGTGTGTTGGTGGCATTTTCCCGCAATGCGGTTATTAATCTTTTTATTTCTATTGACGAAGGAAATAACCCGACTCCCTCTTTCTATACTTTCAGTGTTGGCACTTATGTGAAATATGTGGTTTTTATGGTTGTCATACATCATTTCACTTTGTTCTTTCTCGAAGCTTTCTCTTTTGCCCATTTTTGGCTAATTCTGGCCAAGATTATACTAAGTTCGGCTATTACAATTCTGCTGATTCTGGGTGTACAATCGCTTAATAAAAAGTAAGTTATGATTAACGATGTACTTCAAAACAGAAGGTACGTGATTACCGGAATCATGTCCGCTGTGATTGTTTTGTACGTTTTAAGATTGTTTACCATACAGATTATCGAAACGAAGTACAAGAACGGTGCTGATAGTAATGCTTTTCTAAAGAAAACTCAGTTTCCACCCCGTGGTTTGATTTACGACCGAAACCATATTCTGATGGTTTATAATAAACCTGCATACGATATTGCACTTATCATGCGTGAAATCAGGGATTTGGACACCGTGGCATTTTGTAAAGCATTAAGTATCGATAAGTCATATCTTGTTAACCGGCTTGCTGAAATAAAGGATCGTCGTAAAAACCCCGGATATTCATCCTATACACCTCAACTATTCATGACTCAGCTAAATATTGAGGATGTTGCCACCATTCAGCAATCGATGTACAAGTACCCGGGTTTTTACATTCAAAACCGTACACTGCGGGAATACCCTTTCTCAGCAGCTGCACATGTTCTCGGTAGTATTGGTGAAGTTTCACGTGCAAAAATTGAAGCCGATGATTACTATAATTCAGGTGATTATGCCGGCAGGGATGGACTTGAATATACATACGAAGAAACCCTCCGAGGTGAAAAAGGGGTGGAAATTATGCTTCGGGATGCCAAAGGACGTATCAAAGGAAAATATGAAAATGGCAAAGAAGATATAGCACCGAAAGCGGGTCAAAATATGACCCTGACACTCGATGTCAAATTACAGATTTTGGCCGAAAAACTATTAAAAGGAAAAGTCGGAAGTGTTGTAGCTATTGAACCAGCAACAGGTGAGATTTTAGCTATGGTTTCCAATCCTTCATTCAATCCAACACTTTTATCGGGTCGGCAACGGTCGAAGAACTACAAACAATTGCTTGACGACCCCACAAAACCACTTATGAATCGGGCAACTCAGGCTCAATACTCGCCCGGTTCATCGTTTAAACCTATACAGGCTTTGGTTTGTCAGCAAATGGGCGGAATTGATGAAAGTACTATCTTCGGTTGTAGTGGACCTGAATCATCACCGGTTAAATGTACTCACCATCACGGTTCGCCTGTGAGTCTGCTTAGTGCCATCGAGCAAAGTTGTAATCCCTATTTCTGGAATGCTTTTCGCGTGACAGTGGAGAAGGATGGTTATGGAGTTAAGAATGCTATATTCAGGAAAAACTTTGAAGAATGGTCGGAACGGATAAAGAGTTTTGGTTTAGGAGCTAAATATTCCGAAAGTGATGTGTACGAACAATCGAGAGGATTTATACCTTCCGAAAAGTTTTATAATAAAGAATATAGAAGTTTAAGCGGCTGGAGGGCAATCACCATCCGTTCACTCGGAATCGGGCAGGGTGAAGTATTGGTTACTCCGCTTCAACTGGCAAATGTCATGGCTGTTGTGGCCAATCAAGGCTATTATATCACGCCACATCTAAATAGATGTGACTCCCTGCGAAAGAAAAGACATGAAGTAATGGTCGATAAGAAATATTTTCCGATAGTAAATGAAGGTCTCTGGCGTGTTTTTGAGTTTGGAACTGCACGTGCCAGCAAAATTGCGGATATCAGTATGTGTGGAAAAACGGGAACAGTTCAGAATAGTCATGGTAAGGATCATGCTATTTTGGTTGGTTTTGCACCGCGTGAAAATCCTAAAATTGCTATTGCAGTTGTGATTGAAAATGCCGGTTTCGGGGCTACTTATGCTGCTCCAATTTTCAGCCTGATGGTTGAGCAGTATATTAAAGGCAAAGTGAGCCGTACTGAAGAAGAAGAACGAATTTCAAATATTGTAACCAACTCAAATGTCCAAAAACGTTAGTATTAAATATGCATTAGACTGGACAACTGTATTTTATTACGTTGTGTTGGTTTTTATGGGCTGGATAAGTATTTACGGTGCCAGCTACAACTTTGATCAGGCAAGCATATTCGATTTCAGTCAGCGAGCCGGTAAGCAATTTATCTGGATTCTGACAGGATTTTCGTTAGCTGGTATTTTACTGCTAATTGATTCAAGATTGTATAATATTTTTGCATGGGTTATTTATGTTGGTGCAGTAATATTATTGATAGTTACCATATTTGTGGCTCACGATATCAAGGGTTCACGTTCATGGTTGGTGATTGGTCCTGTTAGCTTCCAACCGGCAGAATTAGCAAAAATGGCAACCGCACTGGCACTCTCAAAATACATGAGTGCCTACAACTATAAACTTAAAAACTGGCGCGATTTAATACCGCTTGGGGTAATTATTTTCATACCTTTTATTCTTATAATTCTTCAGAATGAAACGGGTACAGCATTGGTATATGCAGCTTTTTTACTTATGCTTTACCGCGAGGGTATGAATGGCATAGTGCTTTTGATTGGCACTTTCACAGTTGTACTTTTTGTTAGCATTGTCAAACTCAGTATTGTCCCTATACAGGTTGATCACGGCACACTTGGGATGATTTTGGGGATGGTTTTAATTCTGATGGTTCAAATAGTATATGCAATATTCTTCTGCCGGAACCAAAAAGAAGCATTGTTATTGCTTTTAGGCACAATTGTTATAGCTATAACATCTTATGTCCTGAACTTCTGGTTTTATCTGAACTACAATTACGTAGCTATTTTTACGGTTATAGCATCCTGTATTTACTGGCTTTTTATTGAACTATTCAATCGGTATAAAAAATATTGGTTCCTGATTTTTTTCTCAGTTGGATCAGTTTTGTTTTGCTTTTCGGCTGATTACCTTTTTGAAAAAGTACTCGAACCACACCAACAGGTTCGTATTAAAGTGTTGCTAAACATGGATGATGCGCCACTGGGAGCAGGTTATAATGTAAATCAATCGAAAATAGCCATTGGTTCAGGGGGATTCTTTGGAAAAGGTTTTCTGAATGGAACGCAAACGAAATTAAAGTATGTACCGGAGCAGGACACCGACTTTATTTTCTGTACAGTGGGTGAAGAACATGGTTTCTGGGGTTCAACGCTTGTATTGCTGGTTTATTGGCTTTTACTTACCCGTCTTATCCGAATGGCTGAACGACAGCATGATGCTTTCAGCCGTATCTATGGATATTGTGTGGCGAGTATTTTCTTTTTCCACCTGATGGTAAATGTCGGTATGGTACTTGGAATAATGCCGGTTATAGGTATTCCCTTGCCATTTTTCAGTTACGGCGGATCATCGCTGTGGGGTTTTACTATTTTGCTGTTTATATTCCTTAGGCTGGATGCAGCAAGACTCGAAAGAATGAGGTAGACAATAACTTAAAGATAGATCAAAAGCAGGTAGCTCTACCTGCTTTTGATGTTATTTGAATTTGAATTTATATACTTCCGACAGTATTTCAGGAATTTTATTGAAATCTTTTAATGGTTTGGAATCTTTATCACAGCAAAAATATCCTATTGGATTATCCATTGAATACTGTCGATTATTTCATAGTTTTTTTGTTTTTTCCTCTCATCTACAAAAGTACAAAAATTATTTAAAATCCAAAATCGATATAATATGGAGAATTATTTCTGTCAAGAGTTCCCAGAGTTCGGGAGAATTCCTAACTGTCGCTTCTTCCCTCCTTCTTTTGGTATTTCTACTCGCCTAACTGGATTTGGCTTGTATTTACCATTAGCTATGGATGTTAGCAATGCTTCTTTGTGTTGTATCAGATAGACGATTATTTCGTCAACCCCCATGCCATCAACACCACCACTACCTTTGTTGGACTTTACTTGTTTATAAGCGTCATTCAAGTTTATTGGAGAAAGAATCATTTCTAGCAATCCATAATCCGCTTGTTCAATGTTTGTGAAGTTGTTTTCAGTTATCCCCATGTAAATCTGCCCTCCAAGTGTGCTTTCGGTTTCCCACCTATCCTTACCTTGTGAGGTATCGTGAGATTTTTTCTGCTTTCTGCCTTTCATGGGGTAACATTCATGTACTTTCACTTGATTAAGATTCAGCCCTTCAATCAAGTGAGTCCATCCAATTATTATAACTCGCGTATATCGGCTCGTTGACTTGCATCTACTATGGCTTCTGCTGACTTCTCACAGCAATTATTAGCCGTATTTCTGAAAATTAATTCATATCAATACGTCTGTGAGACCTCCCGAGGTAAGACGAGTAACCTCCTTTCCATATATCGGCATCATCTACACGGTTGTATCTGCTCAGTTTATTGGATTTTGTTTTGTATGGCAAACTCGTCCTACAACTTGTGCCTAATGATGTTCGTGTTCCTCCGACCGGAAATTTGCCGCCGGGTTCCTTCAGATTCCACCTCACGATGGACACCCTTGCCTTAAGCTAATGGTTGGCAGCGTTCGACTGAGCTCACGCCGAAGTCTGATAGCCCCAATAACGGACTTGAACCGTCAAATTTACTCGTCATGCTCGGCGCACTTATAAAAAAGATTCCCAAATGAGAATCTTTTTTATAAGCAGTTTCCTTGTTTTACTTTTCACTCAACTTCTTCAATCGCGAAAGTCCTAAATCCCAGTCTTTCCCCATAGATTTCTCCATGTTCATAAACAAAATCATGATGTTAAACGGATAAGGCATACTGCCACTCATTCCCCAAGTGGTTTTTGTTGTATTTCCGTTGGCGACTAACTTTACATAGCCTTTACCATGACTTTCGTGCGGTTTCATGAAATCCAGACTAGTTTCAAATAATGTTGGTTTCTGAATTTTCGTAATAGTCTGGCTTCCAACACCAACTATAGCACCATCCCAACTTTGTTTAGCACCTACCGTTCCATCGATACCACTCATTTCTTTTTTCATATTAGGGTCGTGGTCGTTCCACGGACTCCATTTATCCATTGCTGATAAAGTAGCAGTATTTGACCATACCGAATCAACTGGTGCATTTATAACAATTGTTTTTTCGTACACAAATTCTTTTGGGACAAAAATAGCAATAATTAACACAAGAGAAATAAGAACTGCAAATCCAATTCCAATAATTTTAAGTGTTTTCATTTTATAAGTTTTTATTAAAAGGTTTGTTTTTAAAATTTATGTATAAACACTCTTGATTACAATAAAGTTTAATGATTACATATTCCGCAATGAAAAATTGTAACTTTAATGGAAAATATCTTACAACTTATTTTAATAATTGTGCATTTTCATATATCTTTGCAACTCTTAATTTTAATGAAATGGCATTAATAAAGTCGGTGCGGGGATTTGATCCTCAGTTTGGAAAAGATTGTTACTTAGCTGAAAATGCAACAGTTGTAGGTGATGTTATTATGGGCGATGGTTGCAGTGTGTGGTTTAATGCAGTGTTGCGAGGAGATGTGAATTCAATCCGCATTGGCAATCATGTGAATATTCAGGATGGTTCGGTGCTTCATACATTGTACGAAAAATCGGTGGTGGAAATAGGCGATTATGTTTCAATTGGTCATAACGTGACGGTGCATGGAGCAAAAATCAATAATTATGCGTTGATTGGAATGGGTGCTACGTTGCTTGATTATGCTGAAGTGGGCGAAGGAGCAATAGTAGCTGCAGGTGCATTGGTTCTGAGCAATACCAAAATCCCACCGTTTACGCTTTGGGCAGGTGTTCCGGCAAAATTTGTAAAAAATGTAGAGCCCGAACAAAGCAATGAGATGAATCGTAAAATTGCTCATCAGTATGCTATGTATGCAGGTTGGTTCAAGGAAGATGATAAATAGTAGGTAGTTTATAGTCGGTAGTTTATAGTCAGTAGTAATAAGTCAAATTAATATGTTGGTAGTTGATCTGATAAAGCAGGAATGGAAAAAGAGCTTTCGTTCGCAGGGATTTTATAAAAATCTGGCAGTAACTATCATGCTTATTTTCTTTGTATTATATTTTGCTGTTATACTGCTAATTATAGGATTTTCGCTGAACAAGATTCTGGAGAAAGCTGACAATGTATTGAATCCGATGGAACTTTTCAATGGTGCAATGCTATACCTAATGTTATTTGCTTTAGCATTCCGTTTTATCATGCAACAATTGAATACTTTCGACCTCCCACCCTATCAGGTTTTGCCGGTTAAACGTTCAACTCTAATAAATTTCCTGTTGCTGAAACCCTTATTTAGTCCGGCTAATTATTTTTTGTTGCTGGCTGTAATTCCATTTGCAATAAAAGGAGTTGCAGGATATTACAGTGGTTCAGTGGCTTTACGTTTTGTATTGAATTTTGTTTTAATGGTGTGGTTCAATTCGCTTATGGCAGCCTACCTGAAACGGAAATTTGGTTCAAGTATCTATTCAGTATTAGTCATTTTAATTATTCTGGGTTCTGTAGTGGCACTTGAGTATTTTAAAATTTTCTCCCTTTTCAACTTATCCCGAACGATTTACAACTTTTATGTACTACGAGCATTTGGTCTATGGTTTCCGCTGGGAATGGTAATTACAGCATTTTTCCTTAATAAACTTTTTTTCTATCAAAATTATTACCCCGAAAGTTTTAACAGGAAAATTAAAGGAAATAAAACATCGACTTCGGAAATTTCATTTTTAAAGCGTTTTGGAATAATCGGTGAACTTATTTCGTTGGAAATCAAACTTATACTACGTCACAAACGACCAAAAAGCATCTTGATTATGTCGGCATTCTTCGGATTATATGGCTTAATGTTCTATACCAGTGATGTTTATGCAAAAAACAACGGTATGTTATTTTTCGTAGCCATGTTTATGACCGGAATTCTGATGCTTATGTTTGGCCAATGGCTTATTAGTTGGGACAGCCGACATTTCGATTGTTTGATGACGCGCAATATTCCAGTTCGTACGTATATTTATGCCAATTACTACCTGATGTTTACTTTCAATATTATTTGTTTTGCATTAACCACGCCTTATTTTCTTTTCGGAATGAAGATTGTTTACCTGCATTTGGCTGCATTTTTATTCAATATTGGTGTAAATATTTACCTACTAATCTATTTGTCAACTTACAATACTCGTCGGATTGATTTATCAAAATCATCAGCCATGAACTATCAGGGAACTACTTATAAAAGCTTTTTAATTGTTTTTCCAATTATGTTTTTACCCATGCTTATTGTTTGGTTTCTGTCAACATTCTTTTCGTTGGCAGTGGCACTCTGGACTTTATCTATGGTTGGAATAGTGGGAGTTTTACTACGAAAACTATTTATAAATGCCTGTGTCAATCAGTTTAACCGAAGGAAATACAAACTGGCCGAAGGGTTCAGGGAAAATTAATTCAGGAAACGAGGAGACAAGGAAACGAGGAAACAAATTAAATAATCAACAATTTAACTAATGCTACAAGTAACAGATTTACAAAAAATATACAGCGGAATAAGTGTTCTGAACATTTCTAATCTGGTTATTCCGGATGGGGAAAGTTTTGGTTTGGTAGGAAATAATGGTGCCGGTAAAACCACTTTCTTCCGTCTGATTCTGGATATAATTGAACCATCTTTTGGTGAAGTTCTTATTGATAATCAAACGGTTGTGCGCAATGATAACTGGAAAACAACCACCGGTTCATTTTTGGATGAAGGTTTTCTGATAGATTTTCTTACCACTGAAGAGTATTTCAACTTTGTTGGAAAATTATACAACAAATCGGAAGGTGACATTGCCAGCTTTCTGGAATCGATGAAAGACTTTTTCAACGAAGAAATACTTGGTTCAAAGAAACTTATCCGTGATTTTTCGAAAGGTAATCAGAAGAAAATCGGTATTGCAGCCGCACTAATAGGTGATCCTAAAATATTGATTCTCGATGAACCTTTCACAGCACTCGACCCTTCTTCACAAATCCGGTTGAAACGCTTTTTGAATGACCTACAAACTCGACTTAACATGACAATGCTGATTTCAAGTCACGATTTGAATCACGTTACCGAAGTTTGTAAGCGTATTGTAGTGCTTGAAAAAGGCAAAATCGTAAAAGACTTAAATACCAATGCTGATACACTGAAAGAACTGGAAATGTATTTTGCTGTGTAAAACATCACACAAAGGCACATATACTTTATCAACTCAGAAACTCTTCCAGCGTCATCATTTTCTCAACTTTATGTTTATTGTACTTACTTACCACAGTGCAACATTCAGTATAAGCATCGTGCTCAAAGAAAAGTATCTGACCTTTTTCAGCAGCCTCATCGAGGAGCACCTTCTTTTCGTCCATAGCTGAAATCGGGAAAATATCGTACGAAGAAATCCAAGCCAGCGGAACATTGGCTGCCAATGGAATCACATCGCCCACATATACCAGGGTTTTTCCGGCAAAAGTAATATAACTCACCAATTGTCCCAAAGTATGACCGTTATAAATTCTGACTTCGAGTTCGGGACAAACAAACTGATTTTCAGTTACTAATCTTAATTTACCTGCTTCGTAAATCGGCATCATATTTTCCTGAAAATAAGAATCACCTTCACGGACATTTGGATTCAGGAAGTTTTGCCATTGCGTCTCGCCCACCCAATGTGTTGCATTTGGGAAAACAAGTTCTACAACCGATTTATCAGCATTATATCGGGTAGCACCACCACAATGGTCGAAATGCAAATGAGTAAATATCACATCAGTTATATCATTGCATGAATAACCGATTTTAGAAAGTTCTGAATCGAAATTGATGACTCCTTTGAAACCATAATATTTAAGGTATTCTAGTTGTTTGTCACCCGTACCTGCATCAATCAGAATCCGTTTTTCACCTGTGTCAATCAACAAACAACGCATGGTTATGGTGCAATAATTATCTTCGTCGGAAGGATAGCGCTTCTGCCACACTTTTTTAGGAACGACTCCGAATGCTGCACCTCCATCCACATGGAAAGTTCCGGCTTCTATCTTAAATATTTTCATTTAACTGAGTTTAAATATGGAAAGTTTATAAAGTTTGTAAAGTTGAAAGTCATAACCTGCTAAGCTTTATGAACTTATTAAACTTTTTAGTACATTTGCATCTTATTCACATTTCTGACGCAAAAATAGCTAAAATCTTTTATCTCTCAAGCGTATGCAACGAGTTCATATAATAGCCATTGGTGGTGCAGCTATGCATAATCTGGCTATTTCCATCAGCAAAAAACCTACCTTTTTGGTTACAGGCTCTGATGATGAGATTGTTGAACCTTCCCGCAGCAGACTGGAAAAGAACGGATTATTGCCCGAAAAAACAGGTTGGTTTACTGAGCGTATTCACAAAGGCTTGTCGGCGGTTATACTTGGTATGCATGTAACCGAAGATAATCCGGAGCTTATCAAAGCTAAAGAACTAAAGCTGAAAATCTATTCTTTCCCTGAATATCTGTTCCAACAAACACGTAGTAAAACCCGTATTGTGGTAGGTGGCAGTCATGGAAAAACTCTCACCACTGCCATTATTCTTTTCGTTCTGAAAAAATTAAGAATCGATACAGATTATTTTATTAACAGACAGTTTGAAAATTTTGAAAACATAGTAAAACTCTCGTATGAATCACGGATTGCAGTATTCGAAGGGGATGAATTCACGACTTCACCTATCGATAACCGCCCAAAATTTCATCTTTACAAACCTCATATTGCTATACTTACCGGAATTTCTGAAAGTCACTCCGGTATTTATCTAAACACCGAAAAGTACGTTGAACAATTCCGAAAATTTACTGATTTAATGGAAGTGCAGGGTCGATTGATATATTTTGAAGGTGATAAAAATCTGACTAAAATTGCGCAGAATCTGCGTAGGGATATAGTATCGTTTCCTTATAATACTCCCGAACATGAAATCCGTGATGGTTTAGTGTATTTAAAAAATAAGTATGGAGAAGTTTCTTTACACTTATCGGGGAATCAAAATCTGCAAAACATTGAAGCCGCACGTCTTGCATGCAGGCAAATTGGAGTGACAGACGAACAATTTTATTCAGTAATCTCCGAATTTAAAGGGGAGTTGATATAAACTTTTGATTAAAAAAAATGACTGAAAAGCAAATACAATTAGACAACCGATATATGCGTATGGCACGTATTTGGGCAGAAAACTCGTATTGTGAAAGACGCAAGGTTGGTGCTTTGTTGGTAAAAAACAAAATGATAATCTCGGATGGCTACAACGGGACTCCTTCAGGTTTTGAAAATAAGTGTGAAGATGAAAACAATGTATCCAAGCCTTACGTTTTACATGCCGAAGCAAATGCGATAAGCAAAGTGGCACGCTCACACAACAGCAGCGACAATGCTACATTATATGTTACTGCTTCTCCATGCATTGAATGTGCCAAACTAATTATACAAGCTGGAGTGAAACGCGTGGTTTACGGTGAAAAATACCGGATTATGGATGGTGTTGAATTACTTGAACGTGCAGGAATTGAGGTGATTTACCTTGAATAAGTTTAGTTTTAAAGTTCATAAAGTATAATGATTATAAAGGAATGGAGATTTATAGAATTATGCCTTTATAACTTATCACTTTAAACCCTAATAAACTTATTTCTTTCAAACTTTACAAACTTTCAAACTTTACAAACTAATAAGAAGCATGAATAAAAAGAATTTTGTACTGGTTTTAATTATTTTAATTTCGATAATCAGTGGAATAATGATTGGCAATTTATTGTCAAAACGTGCAAATGGGGCAGGAATATCGGGAATGATGTCGCACAGCAAAGTTGATGAATTACTGACCATCATAAAATCACAGTATGTGGATACGGTAAATATAAACAAAACCACCGAAGAAGTGATGACTGATATAGCTTCAAAACTCGACCCGCATACAGTTTATATTCCGGCTGCTGATTTGGCTGCAGTAAACAGTGAGCTCGAGGGAAGTTTTAGTGGCATTGGGGTTCAGTTTAATATCCAGAATGACACAGTAATGATTGTAGCCGTTATTAGCGGTGGACCTTCAGAAAAAGTGGGTTTGCTGGCCGGCGACCGCATTATTCAGGTAAATGATACTGTTTTTGTTGGCAAAAAGATTAACAGTGAAAAAGTAATGAAGAAACTCCGTGGCAAGGCTGGTACTAAAGTAAAACTTGGGGTTAAGCGACGCGGTACACACGAAATTCTTCGATACAGTATTACCAGGGGTGAAATACCAATTAATTCGGTGGATATTGCTTACTTGATTGAACCTGGAGTCGGGTTTATCAAAGTCAGTAAATTTGCCGACACTACCTATTCAGAATTTTTGGATGCCATTGCAAAACTACGAAATTTGGGAGCTAAAAAATACATTATCGATTTACGCGAAAACAGTGGTGGTTTTATGGAGCAAGCCATTAATATGGTAAATGAGTTTCTACCTGCCGGACGTATGATAGTATATTCTCAGGGAAAGGCTTATCCACGCTTCGAAGCAAAATCAGATGGCAAGGGGAGCTGTATCAACTTGCCAGTGGCTGTTTTGATAGATGAGTTTTCAGCATCTGCAAGTGAGATTTTCTCGGGAGCAATTCAGGACAACGACCGTGGTGTGATTATCGGTAGACGCTCATTTGGTAAAGGTTTGGTACAACAACAGATGAAATTATCCGACAATTCAGCCATACGTCTCACAGTAGCTCGTTACTACACTCCTTCAGGGCGTAGTATTCAAAAGCCTTATGAACGTGGAAAAGCCGAAGATTACGAAATGGACATTCTGAATCGTTACAAACATGGTGAGCTGGATAGCAAAGACAGCATTCATGTTACTAAAACAAAGAAATACAAAACTATCGGAGGTAGAACAGTATATGGTGGCGGCGGAATTATGCCGGATATTTTTGTACCCCGTGATACTTCGGAATACACTCCCTATCTGAACAAAGTGATAAACTATGGTTACCTTTATCAATATTCATTTCAATACAGCGATAAAAACCGTGAAAAACTTAAAACAATAAAATCATGGCAGCAAATGTCGAGTTATCTGGATAGTCAAGATTTATTGAGTGATTTTTCAGCATTTGCTTCCACCAAAGGCGTTTTACCTAATTCGGCTCAAATCAATATCTCTAAAAGATTTCTCCTTTCACAGCTCAAAGCATATATAACGCGGAATATGTTAGGCGATCCGGGATTCTATCCGTTACTTTACAAAGATGACAAGACAGTGAAAACGGCACTAAGTGAATTAAAAAAGAAATAAAAAAATCCAAAAGAGCTGAAATTGTATTTTTTCAGCTCTTTTATTATTACTGCTTAAAAAGTTTAGCTGTTTTTATGCAGAAATTGTCAGTTAATCTTATTGTATAGACTCCTTTTTGTAAAGAACTAACATCTATTTTTTCAATATTTGAATCCGCGATTTTTTTAGTCATTATCTTACCTGTTAAATCAATTATTTCGATATAACCCCCCTTTTCTATACTGTATATCGTTAAATCATTTGAAACAGGATTTGGATAATAAGGTAATATATTTGAAAAAGTATTTTTTATAGCCGTAATTCCATTCTCTGTTTGAGTTACAGTTATTGTTTGTGAATTTACATCAGTTGCTGAAATAGTAACAATAGCAGTTCTTGCTACATTTATAGGATTAGTAGCTGCTGTTAGTGTAATTGTTTTACTACCTAAGCCATTTTGACTGCTAACCGTTAACCAATTTTGATTACTAATAGCATTCCAACTAAGATTTGAAGTAATTTCAAAGCTGGTTGAACTATTTTCTGTAGCAGAAATTGTCAACATATTTGTTGATACCGAAAGAATGGTTGGATTTGTGGTCAAAACAAGTGTATGAGTCCAAGTATGATCGCTATTATAACGTACCCAGTCGTAATTGGCTATCTTTAAACCCTCTCCGAACCATGGATTCATATAATAAAGTGTTTTATCAACTATTCCATGCCCAATAACAAAATGTCCATTCGAAGTGCCATTCCACAACCACCTAATAATAAATGGTCTAAAGTTACTAATTTCAGTTCTAGCATCGTTTATTTTCAGAGAATCATATTTACTAACACTTTGAATACCTTTAAAATACTTAAAAATATCTTGTATGCTTCCGGGGGTATCAAAAGGATAATTCCAGTTATTGCAGCTACCTGTTGGAAAATCACAACAATTCTGAGTTCCAAAATCTAGCACTTTTGTAGAGTTTCTGGCATATTCTGCAATATTACATTGACTGGTTGAATAATTATAATAATCCAAAACACTTTTAGAAACTCCTGTCCAGCACCATTGGGTTTGCTCTTGTTGAATCAGCGGTACAGGAAGTATTTGTGCTGACAAGTTGTTTAATATGAATAAGGACAAAACGGATAATGTAATGTATTTTTTCATGTGTCATTTGTTTTTAAGAAGATTTATTATTTGGGATTCCGTGAATAATTTATCGTTATTGTAAACATCAATAGTATGTAAATATCGTTTTGCAGAAGTTAACGGAATAAATAGTTTTTTCTGATCTTTGGAAACAACCAAAAAATCACTGTAAATCTCATAAATCCTTAGGATACCTATAAAATTTAAGGTTTTATTTTCATGACAAACCATTTGAATTTCTTTAGCCAAACTATTTGACCCAAAATCAACAATTTGAAGGTTGTCGTGTATATAATCTAATGTTGCTAATGCACGAAATTCATTACCTACCATTATTGGCACGCAATAAGGCGAAGTGTCAACTAATTCATTTTTTTTAATATTGTAAAATTTAAAAGGTGTCCCAACAGTTGAGTTAAGAAATTCATCTCTGCTTTCAAAACCGTATCCAATTTCATTTCCATAAGGAATCTTTTCTAAAATTTGAGGTAATTTTTTTTTTGCAATTTGTGAAATTTTATACTTCTCATTTTTGAGGGTTATTTGTTGAGGGGAGAGACAAGAGACAAAAGCACTTGAAATATAAAATAGAAGAACAATATTAATCTGATATTTTCTCATTAACGTTATTATTACCCAAATAAATTGAAGAAAAATACTCTCATTTACGATTAGTTTATTTTTTCAAAATTAATGAAAATCCTTTTATCCCAAACCATTTATTTGCAAAAAAATACGGTCAATAATTTGTGTACTAAAATGCAAAGATTTGAAAATTATTTTGATTTTACAACAATATTCAAATTATTTTTCAATTGACTATGAATTATTATGCACCTAAATGTGTACATTGTAAAGTTTAAAATGATATTATAACCATTCTTTAATTTTTATAATATTGTAAAATTAGCAAGAATTAAAAATATATTAACATACAATATTGCCATTAACTTTTAATAACTTATTGATTATGAACATTAAATTGATATCAATCGCTATTTTCGATTTTTTAAAATTATAACTGTAAAAGCATTGGTATAAATCAAACTGTGTAACAACTACTATCGAGTAGGAGAAACGGGATTAGTTCCTGTTTCGTCCTCTCACACCACTGTACGTACCGTTCGGTATACGGCGGTTTCTTAATTTACACACGAACGGAGCGATAATAAGTAAAGAAAAATGTGTAACCTGCCTTATGGAGCGATTCATTTGTGATAGAGGTAGATAAGATTGTGCTTTTGGCGGTATGCCAATAGCCTTTTCTTGTATTTGAGAACATCATGGATTGAAATTGGGATATACCCAACTTCATCAGATTTCGGAATCGGGTTCTAACCTTTTTCCATTGTTTCCAAATTACCATTCGTAGTCACCTACGATACCACCTATCAGTTTCAAGCTAGCAAACTTTTCATGTTTGCTAGCTTGAAGTAGTTCACCCAACCTGTAATATACTGTCTAAGTGATACTTTCCGACTTTCATTTCCCCAACCATTACTTCGACATGTGAGCAATTTTACTTTCTCTTTCAACTTGATAATGCTTTTGGGATGTACCCGAAGCAACCCTTTACCCTTGTTGATGTAGAAGCCATAGCCCAAAAACTTTACATCTTTGACATGCGCTACTACTGTCTTTTCCTTGTTCACTTTCAGGTAAAGTTTACCCTCAATGAATG
>JBAXMR010000039.1:0-35235 GCA_037134195.1 Paludibacter sp.
TCGGTTGTTTGATAATCGAGCAAAAATATAGTACTTTATAAACAAACTCTAATTACTTGCCGGTCGAGATAGTTAATTGTTGTTGCGAAAAACACCAAGGCGCAAATTGTCCATCGGTATTTGCCAATTTTTGCACTTACTTCATTGAATTTATCCATAAAAATGGTATAATAACCCGTTGTGCGATTAGCAATCTAATGCGTACTTGAGGTTGTTTATTAGTTTATTTATTAAAATAATTGTACTCATTGAATATTCTGGTAGATGATTGATGTCATAAAATTATAATGTTAATCCAAAAGCTGTCTATTTTGTTAAATTTAAGCCTTTGCAGCCTTAATACCTTCACCGTACTCAATCTTTATTGGACGCTCTGTCTGAACTGATGCGCCTTTTTGGGGGTCGTAATCCACCATCACCTTTCCTGCATACGGACTGTAAAGCGTATAACGGACGGCAACATTGCTTTCCCAGCAAGGCAGTACAATCAATAAGTCGGGATAATCCTGCAGCAGCATCTCCAGAACGGGAAGAACTCCTGTGCCAAGGCCCTCAGTATTAGGTGCGAATGGACACCCAGGCCTGTCAGGCATATAAGGAGCCAGATCTTGAGCCAGTCCACAAGGGAAAGTATATGTTGTATCAAAATGATACGACCACCATTTTCTGACTTCTTCTTTTAATCCGAGACAAGCAGCGTGAACAACATCCATTGACCAGCCTGTGGGAACATGTTTAAATAACCGAGCATGATATGACCTGACAGCCACATCATGGTCTTTTTTATTGCGCAGCATCAGTTTACCTGGCCATATAGAATCCAATTCAGGTAACTGACGATCAATAGTCCGGCTATAGTCAGAAGATAGAATTCTGACCGGAGCCAGGAGATCGCTTTTCTCCAGGGTTATGGGTCGTGAAGTCATGGGTGTAAAGGAAACGATGTAACTGCTATCCAGAGTTGAATCATTGGTTTCATGTATTTTGATACTTCCCCGCGGCAATTCGGGCAGATCATTGAGCATCTTCTTCCAAATTACCAATGTGGATTTATCCCAGCCATATTCCTTACCAAGAACAAGCAGTCTGGGAAGAAGTGATTTCATACCAACAATCAATTCGGCAGAGTCTGTTGCGAAAAAGTATCCCTCCTGGGCGTTGCTGGGTGTAAAGTCTATATGACCATCGGCAGTTCTTTCAGGATAGCGCATCCGATAGTAAGTAATAGCGCCTGAAGCATAAGGGAACAGATTCTCTTTAATAAAACGTTTGTCTCCACTCAATGAAGCGTAGTCGCAGAAAAGCAAAAGGATAAACAGGTTTCCGTTCGTATTGAGTTGGAAAGGGGCTCCACCAAATGCCTGAGCCACTGCCCTGAATCCGTAATCTCTTTTTGAACCGATCTGCCCTCCAATCTTTGTTGTGATTTCACCGCTCCCAAGAAATGGCTGAATTACATTGTGCGTATACGGAACCACTGCCCCATCATGTCCGAAGTTCTCCTGCACCCATCGTTTCATTGCCGGCATAAGGTAACTATACAACTGCAACTGACTACCAAGCGTATCAAGGTCACCGGCACGTACCGTTCCATACCAGCCTTGGTAGTTCTCTATAGAGTTGGTCTGAACACCTGTCCACATGGATGCTTCGTTGTAACCAAGTACATCATTGAACCAACCCAGAGGCGTTTCCCGCTTACTGCTCGTTGAACATGCCATATAATACCTATACAATTCAAATGCCGCCTGATGACGTAAATATGAACCATCATCTCCCGGAAATACAATGCTGCTGCGTTCCCAGAATTTTTTCCACCACATTTCGTGTGAAGTAATGAATTTATCTCCCATCGATCTTGCTTTTGCCAGTCGCGAATCCACATCTTCACTCCATGCTTCAAAACCCTTTCCGTTTGATCCGGCAACAATCCATAACGTGTAGCGCCCTCCTTTTTCAACCGTTCCACGACCCGAGGTCCATTTTTGGGAAACTCCTTTTGGAACATCAAACGACATTGCCGTTCCGAAACATCTGTTGGCAGTTTTCCCCGACTTATTTGTGTGCCAGCTTTTATAAATATTGTCTTCAAAACTTTCCTCGAACGAATAATCTTTGTGAAGTTGAAGGTGGAGCGTTCCTTTGACATTTGGTATAGAAGTTTCTTCAGAAATATCAATACGAATGACATCCAACTCTTTGTGGGCACGGACTTCCAGTATTATTTTTCCTTTACCACCTTCACTTGTTATAGCAATAACTGAACGCCTTAAATCGTGTACCATGCTAACTTGCTTTTCCAATCCGGAAAACTTCTGATCTGACCAAAAACTACCATTGTCATACCAGTCCAGTTTAAATCTCCCCAGACTACGCAGAATGTCATTTTCATCGAAAACTGCTGAGTGGTTTAATTGACCTGTAACCTCACGTCCGGCAGAAATAGTCAATCCGCTTACACCCGTTCCGGTAGCCATAAATTCCCATGGATTCTGGCATTTGCCTTCGAAAGTGATTTTACTGTCGGCGGTGTACTTTCCGAAGACGGAACAGAGTCCCGCGGTAAAAGGAATATCAGGATTTGGTTTGCCCAGAGCCAGATAAGTCTTCTGTTCAGAAATCTGTTTTGATAACTCCGTTTCCTTTGGTTTGCTTGAAAGAGTAGAATCTAAAAATGTCACTCTTTCACCAAATAAAAATGGTGGAATAGCAGATGAAGCGGCAACTGTTGTCAGCGTCTTAACAAAATCACGACGATTTAAAAGTTTCTTTATCATTGGTTACGAGTAATTCTTAACTAAAAATGACTGTTTTATTATTAAATTAAAATCAGTATATAATAATGTTACTTTAAAAAAAATTTAAGACTTCGAAGCACGAATACCATCACCGTACTCGATCTTTATTGGTCGCTCGGTTTTTACAAATGCGCCTTTTTGTGGGTCGTAATCCACCATCACCTTGCCGGCATAAGGGCTGTAAAGCGTATAACGGACCGCAACATTGTTTTCCCAGCAAGGCAGTACTATCAATAAGTCAGGGTAATCCTGAATCAACATTTCAAGCACACCAGTAACACCGGCACCCATAGCAGAATTCGATGCACTAAATGGGATACTTGGTCTTTCCGGCATATAATTGCACCGTTCCTGCGCTAAACCGCATGGGAAAGTGAATTTCAAGTCAAAATGGTATGGCCACCATTTTTTAACCTCTTCCTTAAGCCCCAGACTGGCTGCGACGGGTATGTCCAAAGACCACCCCGTAGGCAGGGTATGCTGGGTCAACCGCGCATAATAAGTCCGTATTGCTACATCTTTGTCTTTTTTGTTTCGTAACATCAGTTTCCCTGGCCAGACAGAGAGTAATTCATTATTTTGAGAGTTGTTGAGGATATTCCAATTAGAGTCGAACTGGCGAGCTGGTGCCAACAGATCACTCTTCTCAATAAATATTTTTACTTTTCTGAAATGCCAGTCAAAAGGTAGTAAATCCCTGTTTCGCACAGACAGGTCATCACTTTCATCAATCTTGACAGTTCCTCTCGGTAAATCCGGCAAATCAAGATACATCTTTTGCCAGACTTTGATGGTAGATTTGTCCCAGCCACTCATTCTGCCTAAAGAAATGAGCCGGGGTAGGGTAATTTTCATTCCCACAATCAACTCGCACGAGTCTGATACAAAAGCGTATGACTCTCCCCCGCCACTCGGAGTAAAGTCCGTTCGGCCATTGGCAGATTTCCTTGGAAAGAGCTCACGAAACAATGTTAAAATAGCTTCAGCATAAGTGAAAACACCTTCCACGATAACAGGGTCATCGCCACCCAGGTCAAGATAATCGCAGAATAGAGTCAAATCATAAAGGTTCGCATTAATATTAAATTTTGCAATTCCATAAGAAGCGAAGGCGTTGCTTTTTAATGTAGTATCGTCTAATATTTTGACATCGATATCACCTTTTACTAATTCTGTCTGGACGAAATAATTATATGGGCGAATGGCGCCATTAAGCCTATAGCTGCTTTTTACCCAACGCCGCATTGCTGGCAACAACCGGATATAGGATGCTAGGCAGCTACCAAGTATATCGAGGTCTCCAGTCCGTATTGTTCCGCACCATGCACTAAAGTTTTCAAGTGAAGTGACCTGTTTACCACCTTTCATCTGATAGGGGTATTGAACGTTGTTTCCTAGGATGTTATTCAGGTAGGAGAGTGGAACTTCGCTCCGCCTATCAGCTGAACATGCCAGGTAATACCGGTATAGTTCGAACGCCGCCAAATGGCGCAGGTGCGAACCGTCATCATCAGGTATTTCAAGATTACTGCCCTTCCAAAATTTTTCCCACCAGGCTTCGTGTGAGGTGATAAGTTCATTCCCCATCGCCCTTGCTTTTGCCAGCCTCGACAACACATCTTCGCGCCACGCCGTTAAACCGTGAGCGTTTGAACCTGGCACTACCCAAAGCGTATAATTGAGAGAATTATTGCGTTTATATTTCCCTCCTGTGACTATTGTACCTCGCCCAGACATCCATTCCTGGCTACACCCTTCAGGTAGGTCAAACGACATAGCAGTCCCGAAACATCGTCCAGCAGAAAAATTTGATGGATTAACGTGCCAACTCAAGTAAGTGTCGTTTTCAATAAGATCTTGGAAAGGATATTCTTTTTGGACCTGTAAATGAACACGCCCTGAGACCTGCCGATCGATGGGAGTGTCTTCTTTTACATCTATACGGATTACATCAAGTTTTTTGTAAGCGCGGACTTCCAACTGAATCTTTCCCTTGCCGCCTTCGCTGGTAATGGTGATTACTGACTTGCGTAAATCGTGAACCATTCGCACCTCTTTTTCCAGTCCTGCAAATTTTTTTTCCGGCCAAGGTCTCTCTCCATTTTCTCTGTCGCTCCACCACGACAATCGGAAAACGCCGAGGCTGCGCAGTACACCAGACTCGTCAAATGCGGATGAGTGATTCAACTGACCAGAAACATCTCTTCCAGCGGCTATAGTAAGTCCACTCACACCCGTTCCGGTAGCCATAAACTCCCAAGGATATTGGCATTTGCCTTCGAAAGTGATTTTACTGTCGGCGGTATATCTGCCAAAGACAGCACACGGTCCTTCCGTGAAAGGTATATCAGGATTTGGTTTGCCCAGAGCCAGATAAGCCTTCTGTTCAGAAATCTGTTTTGATAACTCCGTTTCCTTTGGTTTGCTTGAAAGAGTAGAATCTAAAAATGTCACTCTTTCACCAAATAAAAATGGTGGAATAGCAGATGAAGCGGCAACTGTTGTCAGCGTCTTAACAAAATCACGACGGTTGAAAAGTTTCTTTATCATTGTATAAGAGTAATTTTTAGCTAAAAATGACTATGTTTATTATTAAATTAAAATAAGTATCTAATAATGTAACTTTAAAAATTAAAATAAATTGATATATTTAAGCCTTCGAAGCACGAATACCATCACCGTACTCAATCTTTATTGGGCGCTCTGTTTTCACAAATGCGCCTTTTTGTGGGTCGTAATCCACCATCACCTTGCCGGCATAAGGGCTGTAAAGCGTGTAGCACACCGCCACCTCAGGTTCCCAGCAGGGCAGGATGATTAGCAAGTCAGGGTAATCCTGAAAAAGCATTTCCAATATAGGAATGACACCCGTACCTAAACCTAGAATATCAGGATTAAAATTGATTGCAGGCTTATCAGGCAAGTAAGCTGCAAGATCCTGGGTCAAACCACATGGAAATGTAAATGTTGTGTCAAAATGAAAAGGCCACCACTTTTTCACTTCATTTTTCATACCCAGACAGGCAGCATGAACAATGTCCAATGACCATCCTGTAGGTTCATGTTTATACAGTCGGGAATAATATGATTCAATTGCTATATTTTTGTCATCCTTATTGCGAAGCATTAGCTTCCCCGGCCATACAGAATCAAGTTCAGGGTTATCGCGGTCATAAGTATAACTCCATGAAGGAGACAATAAACGAACCGGTGCCAGAAGATTACTTTTCTCCAAAATAACAGGTAGTTTTGGTCGTGGGAGATATGATTCAAGTTGGCTGTTTTCTTTAGTTGAATAATCAGATTCTAATATTTTTATACTACCTCGCGGTAAATCAGGCAAATCGTCATACATTTTCTTCCAAATTTCCAAAGTTGATCTATCCCAACCTCTTGATTTACCTATTGATAGCAGTCGTGGAATAAGGGTTTTTAATCCTACCAGCAACTCAGCAGAGTCTGTTGCAAAGTAGTACGACTCAGAGGCATTACTTGGTGTAAAATCTATGTGACCCTTTTTTGTCCTGTTTTGATAACGATTGAGAAAAAAAGTAAGTGCTTCAGAAGCCCAGGGACGAAGACCTTCTTCAATAAGCTTATTATCTCCACCAAGCTCTTCGTAATCGCAAAAAAGCATCAGGATAAATAATGTACCGTTCGCATTAAGCTGATTTGGTGCATGACCAAAAGTTTGACTTACAGCTCTGAATGCATAGTTTCTCTCTTCGCCTATTTTTCCACCTATTTTTGTGGTAATATCACCATTGGCAAGATATGGGGAAACAATTGACAAACCTTTCGGGAGAATGGCACCGTCATGCCCATAGTTAACACTAACATAACGTCGTATCGCAGGCAGAATACGGACATAGGATTCCAGACGACATTTCAGACATTCCATGTCACCTGTCCTGACTGTTCCGTACCAGCTCTGGTAATTGCCTATAGATGAGACTTCAATCCCAGTCCACATGGATGCTTCGTTGTAACCAAGAAGATCGTTGAACCAGCCCAGAGGCGTTTCCCGCTTACTGCTCGTTGAACATGCCATATAATACCTATACAATTCAAATGCCGCCTGATGACGTAAATATGAACCATCATCTCCCGGAAATACAATGCTGCTGCGTTCCCAGAATTTTTTCCACCACATTTCGTGTGAAGTAATGAATTTATCTCCCATCGATCTTGCTTTTGCCAGTCGCGAATCCACATCTTCACTCCATGCTTCAAAACCCTTTCCGTTTGATCCGGCAACAATCCATAACGTGTAGCGCCCTCCTTTTTCAACCGTTCCACGACCCGAGGTCCATTTTTGGGAAACTCCTTTTGGAACATCAAACGACATTGCCGTTCCGAAACATCTGTTGGCAGTTTTCCCCGACTTATTTGTGTGCCAGCTTTTATAAATATTGTCTTCAAAACTTTCCTCGAACGAATAATCTTTGTGAAGTTGAAGGTGGAGCGTTCCTTTGACATTTGGTATAGAAGTTTCTTCAGAAATATCAATACGAATGACATCCAACTCTTTGTGGGCACGGACTTCCAGTATTATTTTTCCTTTACCACCTTCACTTGTTATAGCAATAACTGAACGCCTTAAATCGTGTACCATGCTAACTTGCTTTTCCAATCCGGAAAACTTCTGATCTGACCAAAAACTACCATTGTCATACCAGTCCAGTTTAAATCTCCCCAGACTACGCAGAATGTCATTTTCATCGAAAACTGCTGAGTGGTTTAATTGACCTGTAACCTCACGTCCGGCAGAAATAGTCAATCCGCTTACACCCGTTCCGGTAGTCATAAATTCCCATGGATTCTGGCACTTGCCTTCGAAAGTGATTTTACTGTCGGCGGTGTATCTGCCAAAGACAGCACACGGTCCTTCCGTGAAAGGTATATCAGGATTTGGTTTGCCCAGAGCCAGATAAGCCTTCTGTTCAGAAATCTGTTTTGATAACTCCGTTTCCTTTGGTTTGCTTGAAAGAGTAGAATCTAAAAATGTCACTCTTTCACCAAATAAAAATGGTGGAATAGCAGATGAAGCGGCAACTGTTGTCAGCGTCTTAACAAAATCACGACGATTTAAAAGTTTCTTTATCATTTGCTTACTAGTAATTCTTAGCTAAAATATTGGTAAACTTTAATCAAATTCACACAACAAATAGTTACATATTTGATTAATTCAGATGCATTGAAAAATTAATTGGAATAACCACTGCCCAAAACAGCACAAATGCAAGCTCCAAAAGCAGCTTCCTCCATATTCGTTGGAATATGAAGGTTCATATTGAATTGTTTTTCAATTGACTTTCTTAATAATTGATTGTTTCTGATAGCATTACCCGAACCAATAATTATACTTGACTTATGTTGAATATGTTCTGGTAATTGTTTGTAAAAATCAAACATTTCATTGCAAATGCCATCAACAAAGCCCAGAATTAAATATTCAGGGCTAAAATTACTCATCGAAATGTTAGTTATTGAGCCTCTTTCCAATGGTTTTTGTCGGGTGCCATTAAAAGTAGTATGGACTATAGGTAAATTACTTTCTTTATTGGTATAGTCTATTGAGGTCATGATTTTGTACAGATCGGTTTCTTGCATTTGTGCGTTTGTGAATAGCTTTAATGTCTCTTCAAAAAATGTTTTCAGTATTGAAAACGATTTGCCACCACACAACCCAGCCCCAACAAGAATATATCCACCACCCGGAAAAGGTCTGGTATCAAGTCCGTTAATTTCGATAAAATCAGAAGTATAAACTGATAGTTGACTACTTGTTCCAATTGTGATATGAATGGAATTAGAAATATCCTTTACAGAACCTAAAAATGCTGCCTGATTATCACCTATTGCCGAATATACTGGTATTTCATTTGAGTATTTCCCAATATATGAAGCTGATGGTTTGATTTCCGGTAAAATACTAAGGTCGATTCCTACTTTGTTCAACGATTTTAAATCAAAGCAAAGTAGTTTTTTATCAAAAAAACCCAGACTTGCAGCATTAGAATAATCAATAACAGGTGCAATAGTAGCTGTGACGCGCATTGCGACATAATCCATTATTGTGCATAGTTTATGGGCTTTTTCAGGTATATTGTTCGTAATTAAATTGTAAAAATGTGTCACTAAGCCAAAACCGGTGGCAAGTTTTAAATTTGTTTGCTCAGAAAGAATGTCAACATACGATTTTTGATCCTTGTAGATTTGAGCACCTCTGTTGTCCTGCCATGTATACAGAGGACTAACTGCATTTCCATCTGAATCGACATAAAGCATTCCATGCATCTGACCGGTGAAGCCAATGCCCTTAATTCCTGTATATTTGGCGTTAAACTCCTGAAGAATTTCAGCTGCAAGGCTGTAAATAACATCAGGATCTTGCAGGCTTTCCCATTCGTTTTCCGATTTGATTGTAGCACTGTTAGTTTTAGTAATCGATGCTGTTTCTTTACTCACATAATCGTATATTATTCCGCTTATTGAACTCGTTCCTAAATCAATTCCAACAAAGTATTCCGAAGTGTTATTTTTCATAAACCAGTTAATTTGACTCCGTTTTTTCAAACTTTTTGATTCTTGTCACCAGGAATGCCAGATAAGCAATACACAATGTCAGGATAACCACCGCACCTATTTGCCCACCCATAAAATCTGATGTGAATCCCATAGCCACAATAAATAAGGCTCCTCCAAAAATTCCGGTTATCATTAATCCGGAAATTTCGTTATTCCTGTTCGGTAATTGCTGTAATGCTTTTGAGAAAATAATTGAGAATACATTGGAATTTCCAAAACCCAATATGCTAACACAGATATAAATGGCTAAGGTAGAATAACTAAAATACAATCCAACAACTCCGATTGAAAGCATAATCACACTTATAATAAAGAATTTTAAAGAAGAAAAACGGGACAAAATAAATGTTCCCATGAAACAACCCACCGTTCTAAATACAAAGTAAATGCTGGTAACATAACCTGCATCAGCCAATTGCAATCCGCATCTTTCTATTAATAGTTTTGGTCCTGTGGTATTTACGCCAACATCAATTCCAACGTGAACCAAAATGCCCACAAATAGCAGAAGAATATATTTGTCCTCAAATAATTTGAAACAATCTTTAAACGAAGTAGCTTTTCCAATTATCGGTTGTTCGGGTATTTTTGTAAGATACAAATATACACCACATACCAGAGAGATTATTGCATAAAATCCAAAAAGCAACTTCCAGTCTCCAAATTTGATTAATGACCATGCTGCAATTATTGGGGCTATAAATGCTGCAATTGCTTTAATAAATTGACCTAATGTTAGCTTACTGGCCAATTTATCTTCACTCACAATGTTGGATAATAATGGATTTAATGATACCTGCATAAGGGTATTGCCAATGCCTATCAACGTAAATGAAACTAAAATTGTAGTTAAGTTGTAATCAATAAATGGAACAATAAGTGCGAAAAAAGTCAAAACAAGACTTATAACAACAGTATTCTTTCTCCCGATTTTATTCATTAATAACCCGGTGGGTATTGAAAAAATGAGAAACCAGAGAAAAACCATGGAAGTAAATAGATTGGCATAGGTATCAGATAATTTAAAATCCACTTTTATATAATTAGTTGCGATACCAACCAAATCAACAATACCCATGGCGAAAAATGCCATCAAAACAGGGGTTAATTTCTTAATGTTTATTGTATTATTCATGATGTAATTAGATTTTCATCGTTTTGTTAATTATTTCTTTTTAAAATTCAATACGGAACGTAATTCGTATTCATAACATTCAGTGTTTGCTTAATCCAAGCTCTGTAACGTGTATCATTATTCCATGTATTTCCAGCCGAAGCAAAATCGCAGAAATGGACTTGTTTCGCCTTTGCAAATTCCCCTTCCAGATCAGTTCCTAACACCAATGGAGCAGAAAATGACATCCATACATTTTCAGGTTTTTCGGTAGAATTTTTTAATAAGATGCTGTTCTTTTCAGCTTTTATTTCAGCCACTTCATCAATAAACCCATCGGCATAACGAGTATCACGTGCCAACAAAATTGGTCCGCGCATTATGGCCTGATATCCATTGAGTGATATTAGTCGACCACTTAAATCTAAATTCAATGAAATTTTATCATCCTTTTTCCATTCGCGGGTAATTTTTTGATACTTACCGGGCAGCACATTATCAACCTTTAATCCATTTACTGAGATAGTTGTTGTTGTGCTCCATGCCGGAATACGCAATGCAATTGTAAATGTTTCCGGTTTTTCGGGCTGTACTGTTATTTCAATATTTTCATTTTCAGGATAGGAAGTGGTCTGAACAATATTTACTTTGTTTTTAGCGTTAAGCTGTATGTTTGAAGATGATTGGCTATAAAGATTCACTGTGATTTCATTTGCAGCACTCATTACAGCCATTTTTGGCAAAAGTACAAAAGCACGAGGACCATTAGCATTGCAACAGTTTATATGCATACCGCATTGCTGCTCACCTTCTTGTCGAATTCCTTCAAGCGGAGAGTACTTGGCAATTTGAGATCCATCAAATTTCAAGGATGCCATCAATGCATTGTAAGATGTTCTTTCAATCTGATCAGCGTATAGTGGATTTGCTGTAAGTTTAAGTAGATTGTTACAAATTTGCATCCATGTGAATGTTACACAAGTTTCCATCATGTGATAGGTTGGCTCTGTTTGCCGCTGACCACCATGATAAAAACATTCAAAAGCTGTACCAGAACCAGCTACATTAATTTCAGTATCAATAATATTTTGAACAGCCATTTCGGTTGCTTTGAGGTAAGTTGGTTCACCTGTCAATCTATAAAGGTCAAGCAAACCATCATAACATGACATCATTTCATACGCTTTTTGTCCGTTTTCCCAACTCCACCAATTTGTAACTTTAGGAAATCGATCAGCTACATTTATACCTGCCAATGCTTTATTAATTAAATCTGATCCACCTTCGGTAAGCCACTGACCTACAATATAGTTGGAAAAATCGAGGTAACGTTTTTCGGCGGTAAGTTTGTATAATTGTACCATAGGTTTTAGGATTGAACTACTGGGCATCCCGCGGTATTTTCCTGTTCTAATAATATCCTTTTTACCCGGTCCAACCTGCGATAATAAATGGTCGGCAAGCTTCTTTGCAGCCTCTAACACTTTTTTATCACCCGTTAATTCGTAATAATCTAATAATCCTAACAACGTATATTTTCGACCCCACACATCCCAAGCTGTTAATTGCGATTCGGGTGCATAATTTCCGATATAACCATCCGGAGTTTGTGTTGAAAGTAAACCTGAAACTGCATTTTGAATAATTTTCAGCAATTCAGCATCTTGATTATATCGGTATGCATCCATAGCTGAAAGAATCCATTTTCCCCAAAATTCAGTTTGCCAATACTTCGTTTCAGTACGAGTTTTGAATTGAATAATTAGCTCATTTACATTTTGTTTTTTTATACGCTGACTTATGCATAGATCTATTTTCTGACCCAAATAACCATCCAAATGTGTAGAATTTGAATTATTCTCTGAAAGTTTATCCTGAATAACCGGTAATACTTTTGAGTTAACTTTAGCCACTAATGAATTTGAAATGCAAATTATTGCCAAAAGCAAAAGAACTTCTCTTGTTTTAATCATAATATCTCTCATTTTGGTCTTTGTTACTTTATCTTTTCAAAATAAGGTAATCTTTCGAGCGGGACAATTATTTCGTAGGTTTTCCCTCCAGTATAAACTTTTCCATCGTCAGCCAACCATTTTCCTTTTGGTAGAACTACATTTCTTGAAGGTTTGCTTTCGAGCATAGGTGCAACCAACAATTTATCGCCCAGCATAAACTGGTCGATAATACTTTCAAATCCTTGATTTGGAAATACAAACTCCATGTTTTTTACAATCGGTTCATCGGTTTTTGCAGATTCTTTGGCCAATTTCATGATAAGCGGTGTGAATTTAGTTCTTAACTTTACTGTATTTTTCACCGCTTCAAAATGTATTTTATCTAACACCCGCCATGGAGCAACCGAAAATTGCATCATAGGCATAAGTGCCTGACATTGTGCTGAACGTACAATTAAATCCTGATCAATTATAGCTCCATTTTCAAACGAACTTAACATTCCACCACCAATCATATCGGGGCAACAGAAAGTATAACCCGAAAGTCCCTGAACTATAATTTGAGGAATTAAAATCCTCAAGTCGCTCCAAGTATGATTTTTATCCAAAAGACGTTGTGCTAAAGGTTTTCCGCCATTTTTCCAACAAGCACGATATTCGTTAAATGGGAAACGAAGTCCGAATTGGGTATAAAGTTCCGATTGAGCGTTTGGTGACAGATTGACTTTACTTAATGCATTTTGTGGATAATGAGGAAAATCAGCAGCATCAAACTTAAATCCATCAATTTTATAATCGTTTACCAATCTATCTAATTGAGTATTAAACCAATTTACACCCTCCGGATTTGAGAAATCCAATTCAGCTGAAACGCCGTTCCACCATGTAACCATAAGCGGTTTAGTTGAATTATCCCAAGTCGAATTTTCATTCTTCTTTTCTAATAAAAATGCTTTTTTATCTTTCAAATGAAAATAGATTAATTTCTGGTCTGCACTTACAAACGGACAAACCCAAAGCATAACTTTGAAACCAAGTGCGTGAAGCTCATCAATCATTTTTTTGGGATTGGGGAAACGACCCGGATGAAAATCCCATAATCCGTAATCTTCCTGCCAGGTATCATCGATCATAAAAACACCCGGAGGCATTCCATTATCAATGATGGCATGTGCATATTTTAGAATATCTGCCTGATTATGATGATAATTCAGTTCAATCCAGGTATTGTATTGAGGGGCAGTAATAAGCAGATTATCAGGCATTGATCCACTTGCATGAAAGTATTTATCCGAAACAAAACGCTGAACTTCAGCCAATGTTTTTCCATGGCTACCAATTTGTATCTTGTTATATTTGTCGGTTATAATAACTTTTGAACTTGTTACTTCAAACTTAAACGGTTCTTCGCTCCAAACATATTGACCTTTATTAGTAAGCAAAAGCGGTTGCGTTTGATTGGTCTTATTTTCTCCATACAAATCCATAGTATAGTCTTTGGAGAAAGGCATTAAATGACCATCGTTTATAACTCCTGCCCACACTTTTTCACCCGGTTGGAGTATTAATTCAACTGTTGAATTTTGACATAGACTTTTAGCTACAATAAAAAAAAGAAACAAAATAGCAATTAAATAATGCTTTGATAACATTTGCTGAAAATTTAATATTTAGACAGATTGACTAAATAAGGTTGAGGAAATTAAGAAATAAGGGAGGAAATAACTTAATAGAGAAAGAAGTTAAATCACTTCTTTCTCTATTAAAATGTATTTTATTGAACTATCACTTTGTTAGCAGTGCCTGCAACACGAACCAAGAAAATGCCTTTTTTTGAAGCTATAGAAACATTTGAATCGGTTGCAACCTGAGTAGAAATTAATTTACCAATTACGGAATAAATTGATATTACCTGACCAACAGATAATCCACGAAGTTCAATGCGTTGGTTGGCTGAGAAACAATCAAAATTGAATCTTACATCATTCAACCCAGTCGAAGTACATTCATAAGCACCAATATCATAAGCAGAACCAAAAGGACGAGATGTACCGAGAATATCTGTTGTAATACCTATGGCTGAAAGGTCAGTACCGGCATTTACAGCTGGTGAATTACCCAATAATTGCCAATTTGCAGCTGCAGAAGCAGCTTTGGTTGTAGCATCAGTTGGGACTCCAACAAATGTCGTCGGATTTACAAAACAGTTATTTGGAGAAACAGTCAATGTTTTGATATTATTTGAATAGGTCAGACCAAAAATATCATAATTATCGGTTGCATTATAAGTAGCAGCTACACCCGATGAAAAACCTTTAAAGCCTCCCTGACCTGTATTTCCCCAGATTAGACAGTTTGTGAGATCTCCAACTTTACCTGAGAAATTCAATAAATAGCCGAGCGTACCCGGATTGGCATTATTCGCAAATGTACAATTCAATAGTTGACAACCTGCTTTGATAAACAAAACCGTATTGTTTTGGCTGGTATTGGCAGTTGTACTGTTATTTGTAAAAACTGAATTTTGAACAGTAAGGTTCGTTGTACCACAAAAAAGTGCACTCGTTGCATTAGCACCATTTAAAGTAGTTGTATTTTGATTATCTCTAAAAATACAGTTTTTGATGCCTGAATACGTACCAGTTTGAATGTCCAAAGCTCCACCCACCGTAAAAGATGTATTGCCAATAAATGAACAACTTTCAATAGCTATAGTTGTCGGTGCTATTTCCGAGAGTGATAAAGTAGCTCCACCACCATTACCGGCTAAAGCCGTATTTTCAATAAATTGACAATTCTTAATGCTTAATGAACTACCTACTGCAGTCATATTAGAGACTCCAATACCTCCACCACCACCTGCAACGCTGCTGTTAGATTTAATAATACAATCTTCAATAATACCACCAGTTCCATCCAATAATGCCATTCCACCACCGGTAACTGTTGATACATTACTTTCGATGGTACAACCTTTAACTGTAGTTACAGGAGTTTCGCTGTAAGAAAATGCCACACCACCACCATAGGTAGAACCAGTTCCGGTACCTTTGGTTGCAGAATTATTGTAAATATACGAATTGAGCACCTGTCCACCTTTTACATATACCCCTGCACCTCTACATTGGCTTAATCCGCTATTGGTAAATGTATTGGCTTTTACTATACAATTTTGCATTACCCAATTGGCTAATAATGTGATACCAACTCCGGTTACATTTGCAGTTGCATCTGTAATACTGTTTTTCGTAATTGTTATACCATCAATATACGTAGGACTTGTAATTGCAGAAGTAATAAAACCCTGATAATTTTGATTAGCTGCATCCATAATAGTTGGATAGGTAAATTCCCAAAGTTTTCCACCAGTAACCTGGCTTCGTTGAGTAATGGCTGTTTCGGTACCGGCAAAACCACCGTAAATACTGATTCCCCCTTTGAGCGTAACAGTACCACCTGTAAGGTATGTACCACCGGCAATCCAAATTTGATCACCTGAATTTAATGTAGCTGAACCGTACCAATAATCAAAGGATGGTACTGATACTTTTACTTCACCCGCACCGGCTGCACGCCATGTTCTCGAACCTGTAGTTTCAATCAAATAGCGAGTAGAAAACGCTGAAATACTGCACAATAGTGCAACGAATAATGTAATCTTTTTCATGATTTTTTTTGTTTAAATGATTATTAATTTTGATTTGGAAGATGTATTGCTCATCTTCCAAATCATTTTTCTTATTATTTTACTATTACTTTATTAACTTGGTCAGAAATACGAACCAAATAAACGCCTTTTTGTACCGGTATTGAAACTGCTGAGTTAGTTGAAAATTGATTATAAACTAACGCACCGGCAATATTATATACCATTACATTTTCTTGTTTTGTTAAGCCACTTATTTCAATAGCTCTTTTGTTTGTAAAGCATTTGAAATCATTGTGAATTTCATCTAATTTTGTTGTTGGATCTATTTCAAAAGTTACAACCAAAGTAGATGTTCCGGTGATTGCTGGTGCTGTATAAGTACCGCCATAATATACACTTGATCCCAATAGATTTGTCAACTGGCTTTTTACTTCTGTACCGTTATACAAAATAGATTGTATCCCTTTTCCGCTGGATGGAGTAATTATAAATGCCAATTGAGTTCCTTTCGGTTGTTGATCAACAGCTCCGGTAGCGTAACTATTCACAGCACCGCCTGCATTGAAAGTAATTGTGGTATTATAGTATGGTAATTCGTATGCACCCATATCATAAGCAGAACCTTGAGGACGAGTTGTTAGCAAAATATCCGTTGTCAATAAAATAGGCGAAGCACTTAAATCTGTTCCTGCATTAATAGCCGGACAACCTAATTTCAGACTCCAATCGGCAGCAGCCACAGCACTTTTCGTTGTAGCGTCAGTCGATACACCTGCAAAACCAGTTGGGTTTGTAAACGTATTATTTGGAGATACAGTCAAGGTTTTAATATTATTTGAATAAGTCTTCCCAAAAATATCAAAATTATCAGTTGCATTATAAGTTGTTGCCACATTGGTTGCAATACCCTGTAAAAGTCCAGCACCCGTATTTCCCCAAAACAGGCAATTGGTCATATTGCCAATTTTACCATTAAAAGCCAAAGCATAACCTCCAGGGTTTGCGTTATTTGCAATAGTACAGTTGTATAAATTATTATTGTCATTATAGAATTTTATGGTGTTATTACCGCTTGTATTCGTAGTCGTACTATTATTTACAAAAACACAGTTAGATACTGTTGTACCAGTTGCAGCACCATAATATAGTGCACTAGTAGCATTAGATCCGTTAGCGGTTGTTGTATTTTTATTATCTCTGAAAATACAGTTTTTAATAGCAGCATATATTCCGGTATTGGCATTTAAACCACCACCTTGAGTAAGTGCAGTATTGCCACTGAATAGACAACCATCAAAGGTTGTCGATGCAGGAGATGTTATTGAAAGATCTAATGAAACCCCACCGCCATTACCGGTTGCTGCTGTATTTTCTATAAACTGGCAATTTTTAATGCTTAAAGTACCATTTGCTGAGGCTGCACTTGAAGTGCCAATACCACCTCCTGATCCAGCTGCGCTGTTATTAAATTTAAAAATACAATCTTCGATAGTACCACCTGTACCATCTAATATTGCCATACCACCTCCAGTAACTGTCGATGTATTACTTTCGAGAGTACATCCCTTTACGGTTGTAACAGGACTGGCATTATATGAAAAAGCCACACCACCACCATAAGTTGAACCTGTTCCAGTTCCTTTAGTTGCGGAATTATTAATGATGTTCGAGTTTAATAACTGACCACCTTTTACATAAACTCCTGCTCCTCTACATTGGATTGCTCCACTATTTGTAAAGGTATTAGCAGTAACAATACAATTCTGCATTATCCAGTTAGCATTTATTTGCACACCAACCCCTGTAACATTCGCTGCAGCTCCGGTGATGTTGAATTTAGTAACCGTAATACCATCAATGTAAGTTGTTGTTGTACCTGTTCCAGTAACAATCCCCTTTCTGTTGGCATTGTTGCCATCAATTGTAGTCGGATACGTGAAGCTCCAGACATTTGTACCTTTTGCCCTGTCAGCCGCTGTGGCTTCTGTTCCAGCAAAACCTCCATAAAGGTTTACACCGTTTTTCAGTGTAAGTGTTCCATCGGTAACATACGTGCCGGTTGCCAACCAGATTTCATCAGTACCGGCAACAAATGTTGCAGAGTTTGCAGAATACCAAGTATTCAGGGTTTGACCAGAACCTAAGGTAACAATGGTTCCTGTGGCGTTTCCATTCCATAAAGTTGTGCCATTATTCTGCACTAAATAGCGTGTAGAAAAGGCTGAGATACTGCACAATAGTGCAACGATAAATGTAATCTTTTTCATGACTTTTTTGTTTTAAAATTAGTAAAATTAATTGTTTATTTAATTGTAATTGGTAATGCTTGTGAAAACTTTTCACCTGAGACTTTTAATATATAATAACCTGTTTGTGGCTTATTGTAAAAATGATAATTGAACTTCCCCGTTTCACTTGATTTTATAGTTTGATTTTCAATAATTTTACCCGTTAAACTAATCAGTGAGATTTGTAGATTTCCATTGAAGCTATTTTCAAGAGATATTGTGATATTATCTGAAGCAGGGTTTGGATATGCCTTGAAAAAATTAGTAGATTTTATTGACGTAACTTCGTTTGGTACATAATATTCAAAAGCTCCCATATCATATCCTAAACCTTGTGGTCTGGCTGTTTTTTTGAAATCATTGCTAACAGTACTTAATGCCAATCCCTTATCTATGCAGGGAGAATTTGACATCAACGATCCATCTGTGTTTATACGTGGATTTGCCATTATTGAATGGGCTTCATTACCATAAGCTGCTCTGTAAGAACTCCAAACATAAGATCCCGGAGTCCGTACTGTCGAGTTAAGCGGATAGTTATATTGCAAAATCAAAGTTGTACTCTGGGGATACCAACAATTATAATCGAAGTTGACTTTACTCATATTCGATTCATAAGTAGTGAATATGCCATAATCTTTTGCATTAATAAAAACATTATTTCTGATTTGAAGATTCGTAAAAGTAACTGTTGAAGCTAGACCATAGAATAATATATGGACACCCAGGGGATTTGGTCGTTGACTGCGACTCCAACCAAAACCGGCATTCATACAGGTGTTATTTTCGAAATATAAATTTGTTGTACTAGAAATTCCTCCTTGCCACATTTCAAAAGATTGTTCGTTCTTATCAAAAATATTATTTCTAAAATAGAAGTTTTCGTTAAAGTGACCATCCAAATCGCCCTGTGGACTAAGCCCACAATCGTAACATTGGCTGATTCGGCAGCGTTCCACTATAATATTTCTTCCACCACACCAAAATCCGATACCATTTCCTGCTCGGGTAGTCCCAGTAAGCCATGCTCCACCTACATAAGAGACATCAACATCTCTGATAGTTATTTCTTTTGGATATGAGTAAGATGCTCCCGTTCCATAGCCCTGAAAGCCAATTCCCCCATCTCCTCCATATCTAAAATCTAAATTTTCGAAAATCAGATAACTTCGGGCGGTGCCATCTACATTCTTTCTCTTAGTCGCAAGTTCTATAGTTTGATAATAAGTGGCAGGATTACCATGCGTTGTATAAAAATATACACGGTCAGCAGTTGTGTCATACCAATATTCTGCTTCCACGTTTAAATCTGTTTTATTCCACACTTTAATACCGCACGAAGTTTCATTTCCCAGAATAATATTGCCAACATCTGCTCCCAAGGTTTCAGCTGGACTCACAGTCAATTTATCTCCAGTACTCCAAAGATTAGATCCTTCATCTTTCCAATCGGAGGAACTGTTCCGTTGATAAGATGCCAATAATTTTGGTTTAGCTAAAGCATTATCTCCATAAGCACCATAAGTTACCAGAGTATTTACGGATGAACCTCCTTTTGGCACTATTGTTCCTCTAAAAACCTGACCACGCATAAATAAAATAGAATCGCCTCCCGTAATTGAAGCTGCATTCACTTTATCGATTGATTTCCATGCAGTAGCAGGCGATTTTCCATTATTACTGTCGCTTCCTACTTGTGAATCGACATAATAGTCGGTAGCAAAACCTGAATTAATACTTAAAAAAGCAAGTATTAAAAGGATACAAAAAAAACGAAAACTGTAGTTTTTCATAAACATATAACGATTAGTGACAATTTATAATAATTTAAAATACAACAATATACTATTCAACTTTTATTTCTGAAGATTCGCAAATTCCTTTAATATATCCAATTGAAAAAACATGTCCCAACATATCGTAACCAGCAGATAATCCGCCTTTAAAATCCTCATGCATTTCACCGTACATACTTGGAGCATGGTCAGAACGAAAAATGCCATCAAACCCACAATCGTAATAATGTTTAAGCATTTCGGCCATCTGTGTTGGTCCATTATCAATAAAAGTTTCGTGAAAACAATTCACATCCCCAGCGACATCTCTCAAATGTATAAAAAAAACCTTTTCTTCCTTTATCCATTTTTCCGATACTGCTTTTAAATCTACATTCATGGTTTTAAAAGTTGCCTGACAGAATGCAATCCCATTGCTTGGACTTGGAAATTTTGCCAAAACTTTTTCAAAAGCATCAGGAGATGTCAATATTCTTCCTACTCCCCGAAATGGACTAATTGGCGGATCGTCCGGGTGTAAAGCCATTTTCACTCCACATTCTTCAGCAACTGGTAACACTTCATTCAAAAAATAAAACAGGTTTTCCCAAAGTTTTTCTTCTGAAATACGTAATTCAACAGGAGCTAAATCATTTTCCATGGTTTTGATATCGAATTCGCTTGTTAAAGCACCGCCACGTTCCTGAAAATCAGATCTGGAACGATACCAACCGGTAACAGCCATAAAATTATAACATAACAACGGAATCCCTAATTGCCCCATGTTACGAATCATCAATTTGTATTTCTCAATTAACTCATCGCGCCCTTCAATTCCTAATTTTATAGGTGACATATCGAACTGATCGCCTTCCAAACCATATAACGTAAATCCTGCTTTCTCAAATTCTGATTTTATAGCTTTCAATGATTCAAAATCGTATGGTGCAAGCCTTCCCGACAATTCGGGGGCAGCTTTGGTAATGGCATAGTTCACCCCAATTTGACGAGCCAATGTCCATTTGCGTTCGTCAAATTTTGGAGGTAAGAGCAGTGATAGTTTCATCTTTTGTTTATAGTTAATTTTCAAAAATATCCACCTTCTTTGGTGATTTCCTGAATGGTTTTACCTTCATGTACCCAACCAAAAATCACTTTTTCGTTTTCTTTGATTTCTTCGGCTCTGATTAATACATCGTAAGCAATATCACGTGGCACAACCAAAACTCCATCCACATCGCCCAACACTACATCGCCGGGTTTAATGGTAACATCGCCAATTTTAATAGGAATCTGATAATGAGTGATCAAACAGCGTCCTAAACTACCGTTTGAAATACGATACTCATAAAACAATGGAAAATCTGCCTCCAGAATCTGGTGTGTGTCACGAATTCCACCATCGATACAAGCTGCTTTGAGTTTTTTGCCTTTGGCGGTTGCGGTCATTACTCCACCCCAAAGTGTGGCTTTTTCATCGCGACTTGTATCCCAAACCACGAAATGATCTTCCTGCATGGCATCCAGCATTTGTGTACGGAACTCCATTTCACCCTGAATCTTTACATTTGGGGCACTTTTAACGGTAAAAGCAATTCCGGCAACGGTTTGATATTCACGTAAGGATTTTACTCTGCCCGGCAAAGCTTGCTCCAATAAACAAAACTCACGTAACACATCGTTTACTGCACCAGTATATAGTTGTTCGAAGCGACTTAATAATTCTTTTTCAGGAATAGGAAATGAAACTGTTGAAATGCCTTCACGTGACGCAATTAAATTTTCAAGGTTCATCATTCCAACCTCTTTTTTGTACTGATCTACACTCATAATTTTACTTTTTAATTTAGATTTTATGTCAAATATACTATTAAACTTTTAGCTCCATGCGCCCCAATAACCAGACTTTGCTCTATATCGGCAGTTTTGGATGGCCCTGAAATAAATGTTCCGAAACCCTTTGTTTCCAATAAATTGATTCGTTTGTAAGCTTCGTGCATATTGGAGACCATTTCATTTTTTTGAACTATAAAAACAGCATGTTCGGCAATAAATGGCAAAACTCTATGGCTTATATCGTTTGATGAAATCCAAACAGCCCCATTTTCAGCAACTCCAAAACCACTTCGCAAAACTACTAAATCTAAGTTGTCAAATTCCTTTAAATCTGTAATTTTTGTACTATCTATTGTTTCAACATTCAATGACTTATCATTACTAACAATAAATTTCAACGGTCCAAAATGCTCTTTTATATTCTTTGCAATATCTTTTTCTGCTATTTCAATTGCCTGACCACCCACTTGAGATAAATTCTTTTTGAATTGTTCCAGTAAATCTTTACTATCAGATTTATATTCCGGTATTTCAGGTAAAAGCTCTAATGAGGGCTTATTCCTACGAATATTGTCTAAAATGCTTGCCCGGCTCATATACTTTTCTTTCTGTTGTTCACGTACCAATCTCTGAAACTCTGCTCTGGAACTTCTGGTAATTCCCGTTGCTTTCCCCAGGCATTTATTTTGCTGTAAACTAAAAAACGGGGCATGTATTTTACAGCAAAACGGGCAGCATTCCCTGAAAACCTATAAATAACCGGGGAAGCGAAAACCATTCCCATTCCTTTCATGATTGTTTTTTTTGCAACACCCGTATTGTTGGTTTCAGTAATATCTTGTCTCCAGTTGTATAATTGCTGATGAATATCAATCTTTACCGGACAAACATCAGTACACGAACCACACAAAGTAGAAGCAAAAGGCATTGAAGCGTGTTTCTTAGCATCTACTCCCGGTGCAAGTATTGAACCTATTGGACCCGGAATACCGTAACTATAGCTATAACCTCCACTTCGACGATACACCGGACAGGTATTCATACAAGCTCCGCAACGAATACAATACAGCGATTTTCGATAATCCTCAAGTCCCAATTGTTTGCTTCTTCCATTATCAACAATGACCACGTGCATTTCTTGTCCCTGCTGTGGAGAAATAAAATGCGAAGTGTAAGTGGTTATGGGTTGGCCGGTTGCATTACGTGCTAACAGACGTGTGAAAATACTCAAATCTTCAACCCGAGGAATTATTTTTTCAATTCCCATACTGGCTATATGAAGTTTGCTCAAATGAGCACCCATATCGGCATTTCCCTCATTAGTGCAAACTACAAAACCACCGGTTTGAGCAATCGCAAAATTGACTCCTGTCATAGCAGCATCGCCAATCAGAAATTTTTCACGTAAATGTTTGCGAGCAACATCAACCAAAACCTTGGGATCAGAAATCCCATTTTCAATCCCCAAATGTTTATGAAATGTTTCTCCCACCTCTTCTTTTGTCAGGTGAATGGCAGGCAAAACAATGTGGCTTGGCGGCTCGTTTCTCATCTGAATAATTCGTTCGCCCAAGTCGGTATCAATTACTGTTATTCCATTTTTCTCTAAAAATGGATTTAAATGACATTCTTCGGTAAGCATCGACTTACTCTTTACCATCATTTTCGCCTCTTTATTTTTCAGAATACGCAGAACAATCTCGTTATGTTCCCGGGCATCCTGAGCCCAATGTACCTGAATACCATTTTTCAGTGCATTTTTTTCAAATTGCAATAAAAGCTTATCCAAATTTGAGATTACGTGCGCTTTAATTTGTGAAGCTACTGTTCGAAGCTCTTCCCACTCAGCTACTTGTTTAATGGCATTATCCCGCTTGGCTCTCACAAACCAGAGTGCTTTATCGTGCCAATTAGTACGTGCCTCGTTGGCAATGAATTTTTGGGCTGCTGTAGCGTGATTCATAGTAATTTACAATGCGGTGTTTAATATCTCTGCCAAATGCATCACCCTGATTGGATATTTCTCCCGTTTGATAATACCTTCTAAGTGCATCAAACAAGATTGATCACCGGCAGTAATCACTTCTGCACCATTTCGCATAAAGTCAGCTACTTTATCTTTACCCATTTTAGCCGAAACGGCTTCCTCTGTAACGCAAAAAGTGCCGCCAAAACCGCAACATTCATCCGGTCGATCGATGGTTATAATTTCTAATCCTTTCACTGCCGAAAGAAGTTGTTTCTGTTTGGAGAAAAATGGAGCATTTATCTCACTCGATTGGGCTAAACGTAATCCCCGTTGTCCGTGACAGCTCGAATGAAATCCAACTTTATGGGGAAAAACGGCATCGATTTTATCAATCTTTAAAATATCTATTATAAATTCGGATAACTCATAAATCTTTTCCCTGACATTCTTTGTAGCTTCTGTTTGTTCTATAATATCATAATGTTCTTTTACAAAACATACACAGCTACCTGTAGGAGCAACTATATAATCATACTGCTGGAAATTCTTTACAAAAAGTTCAGCCGTTTTCTTCGATTCTTTTTCAGCACCGCTATTTCCCATGGGTTGACCGCAACAGGTTTGATTCAGTGGATAATGAACATCGCATCCCAATTTCTCCAATAACTCCAAGGTAGCAATGCCAACCTGTGGATAAAACTGGTCGATATAACAGGGAATAAATAATCCGACTTTATGTGGAAACTTTTTCATCGTCAACTACTTTCTAATATCTTGAGAAACAAATAATTTCTCCTCTTTCCGCTTCAGTAACCACCAATCCCCATCTGTCAAACGGATCAAACGCACAACTGGTCGGGCGGCTACCCATACAGCAGATACTATTGATAATTTCGCCTTTTGTATTGTATTTAAGCACTACATGTTCATTAAAAACAGTCACAAACAGATTTTCATCGTTGTCAAACGCAATTCCATCGGGACCAAAAGGACCATTACCTGCTTTGGCAAACAATTTTTCATTACTAAACTCAGCAGTTTCCACATTCCAATCACCCACCCAAAGACTTTGATTGTAGGTTTCGGCAAAGATTAATTTCTTTTCATCTTTTGTCAGCGCAAGTCCATTTGTAAATCGCTTATTCTTAGAAATTATCGTAGCTATCTTTTCACCTTTTGGCAACACACAAATGGTAGATATAAGCTCTTCACGACCATCGGCATGATCGGAAAAAATCAGATTTTCTACCGAATCAAAAATTAAATCATTCGGTTTTTTCAGGTTCTGACCATCTGATGTGGTATTGCATATTGTCTGAAAACTTTCAGTTTGTGGATTGAAAGTCCTGATTTCTCCTCTGCCACTATCGCAAAACCAAATGATTCCATGCTTATCTATTGCTGCACCGTTTGGTGTGCCGTCTACCGGATAGCGAGTCAGGTTTTCGCCATCCCACTTCGATAAATTTCCACCATGGATTTCAACAAACCAAAGATTTCCTACACTATCAAAAACAGGTCCCTCAGGGAACTTCAATCCGCTTATTAAGAGCTTTTCGTTATTTGGTTGTTCAATATTCATTTCAGAAACTTATCCATTAATACTCATTCCACCATCAATAGCAATATTTGCTCCTGTTATGTATCTTCCTGCATCGGAACATAGTAGGTTTACCAAACCTGCACAGTCTTCGGGTTGAGCTATAAATTTAACTGGAATTTTGTTCAATACAATATTTTTATAGTCCACATTTTCAAGCACTCCCTGATTTCGAACGGTATCAAATACGCCAACTTCCAGATTATTCACAGTAATTCCTTTGTCGGCAACTTGTTTGGCAATATTACGTACCATATTTTCCTGTGCACTTTTGCTTGCTGCATAAACCACCATGTCCACATGGGGTTGACTTTGCTGTACACTACCCATGGTTACAATTCTTCCCCAACCTTTTTCTATCATGTGTTTTGAAAAAAGTTGAATAGAAAATAAGGTCGTCTTTAGATTTACCTGAATCTGTTTGTCAAATTCTTCAGAAGTAACTTCATACCATTTTTTGCGAATCTGAATAGACGCATTTAATATCAATATATCAATTTCACCAATAGCCTCAGTGGCTAATTTATACAATTGTTCGTGCGCATCAGAAGCTGATAAATCGGAAACGATAACTTCAGCTTTGACTCCGTAAGTCCGTGCCTTTTCGGCAACCGCATTGGCTTTTTCCACTTCAGCGCGACAATGAATTACCACATCAGCTCCAAATTCAGCCAATGAAAGAGCGACAGCAGCGCCAATTCCCTGACTTGAACCGGTTATCAATGCTTTATGACCCGACAAATTGAATTTTTCTTTTGTTCCCATTGTTATGCTTCTAGTGTCTTTTCTATATATTGATCTCTTTTCAGGAAACTAACCCCAACAAATAAAGCCAAGGCTGCGAAAACATAAACTCCCGAAATGGCTACAAAACATCCGGCAATTCCCAATGTTGGTTTTAAAACTCCAATTATGTAGGGAGAAATACCACCTGTGAAAAAGGCAAACATCAACATTAAGCCGGTTGCTGTTGAACGAAATCGCGGTTCAATAATTTCGTATAATGAAGAATAAATACCTGAGTCGTAAATACCTCTGAAAAGACCAAAAACGGTTAATCCTATGTAAATCAGATATAGCTCTTTTGAATTTCCTATCATAAAAATAAACGGTGCTCCGAAAAGCAAACCAATAGCCTGAACCAAAAACCGGGCTGATTTCATTTTTTTCATCCATTTGTCTGACCACCAACCTCCAAGCATTACGCCCAAAAATGCAGCCAAATAGTGATAAAATACTGCAGAAAATCCTGCATTTGAGAGTGATAATTTGAAATTTTCAAACAGATAAGTAGGCATCCAGGTCATATATCCGGCATTTACAAACACCATTCCTGAAAAGGCCAAAGTTAGGCACCAAAAAGCTGGTTTTCTTAAGACATATTTTAATGCAACAAATATGGTTGTTTTTTCTTTTTGAGCTTGCTGTGGAAGAATTTCAAGCTTTTTTTCCTTCATCCGAAACATTAATACAAAAGCCCAAACAACTCCAAATGAACCAAACAGATAATAGGGTACTCTCCATCCAAAATGTTCACCCAGATAACCGGCTAAAAAGCCACTTCCAATAACTCCAACGTAAATCCCTGACTGGAAAATAGCCAATGCTATTCCTCTGGTTTTTATATGAAAAAGGCTAATCTCGGAAGATGCATTGGGTGGAAAAAATGCTTCACTTCCTCCGGTAAGTATACCCCAAATGATAATGAAAAAAATAAATGAAACTCCAAAACCGGTAAGCATGGCACAAAAACTCCAAAAAAACAGACTGTAAACAATAATCTTCTTTCGGCTGAAAATATCGCCCAACATTCCGGCAAATGGAACCAAACAACCATACGACCAAAATAGAACAGTTGAAATTAGTCCCATTTGTTTGTCTGTAAAGCCCAAATCAACTTTCATCAAAGGCAAAAGCACATTGAAAAGCTGTCTGTCTGCTTGTTGGCATATAAATGCCACAAACAAAAGACTGAGCAGTTCCCATTTGTAAAAGTTGCTATTCTGTTTTTCTACATTCATTTTTCAGTTGATATTATTGAACTGAACGTTTTTTTAATCATTTATGTGATAATTCGATTTATAAGGTTTTAATTTTCACTACAATTGATCGTTTGAAAGCTGGTATTTTTATTAAATTATCAATCAGTTTAATATCGCTCCATTTGTTTTTCCATGGGTCATAAATCTCAATTGTTTTAATCTTTTTTTGGTTATTCCAAAGTTTAGATAGTGGAATCGAAGTTTGAATTGCGGACGGCGCTTTGTTTTCAACAAGTTCAGTCTGCCAGTTACTTTTGACATCGCGTAACCAAACGAGCGTTGTATTTTTGCCGCATAAAGCATACGCTTTGCATTCAGGAATCAGGAATTCGGAGGGTTGAAAATTTTCAACAAGTGGATTTATTCCTTTAATAGCTTCGTTGAATCTTTCAAACTGATACCATAAATTGTTACGCTCTAAGTATTCCTTCCAATGCCAACTTTGACCCGACCCTGCTGAACCGGCGAAAAATGGTGCAAAAAGAATATCATGAAGCAAAATACCTAAGGTGTCTTTAATATATAATTTCGAGGGGGCGGCATGATTTGGTTCTACAGCACCTAACTCACCACATAGGATAGGTTTATTTTGTCCGAAATTTCGCAATTCCTTTACAGCATCACTTGCCAAAATATCCATTGGTCCCTGACAAACTTTTAATTCAGCTCCAAAATCAATATATCGGTGTATAGTTGCCACATCATTATTAGGAATACTTGTAATAGATTTATAAATGCTTCGGTCTGAATTAAAACCAAAACTACCCAGGTTTTGCATTACCAAATGGTTACTGTCTAACTTATGAACTCGTGTAAGTATATCTTTCGACCAATTTATTGTTGATTGTTCGCCACCTAAAAGCTGTACAGAATTGATTTCATTCCACAATTCCCAACCAAACACATTCGGATTGTTTTTATAGCGGTTTACTATAAAACTAACCCGATTCATATAAACTTCTTTGCCTTTCTCTGTGCTAAAAAACTCATCAATGGTAGTAAAGCTACCACCATTTTCGATATTATAAACAGGTTTATGGAAAGTTAAAGACCCTGGAAACCGTTTCGTATTATCTTTCAAGAATCGAAACTGCTCAAAGCAGAATTTTACACGTAGATGGTATTTTTTTGCCAAAGCCAATACTTTATCCACCCTTTCAATTTGAGATTTTTCAAAAACACCCTGTTTTTTGTTTTCAATTTCAAAAAATTCAGCACCTAACATAATCCGGGTGTAATTAGCCCCGAATTTTGCCAGGTTTTTATACATCATTTCAATGTTCTCTAAACCTAACTTTTCATCAAGAATTAGCCTTGGAAAACAAATATTAGGACCTACCGGAATGTACAGTTTTCCATTCGATAATTCGAAATAGCGTGGATCTGTTTTGCTTACACGAACAAAATACAAATCATCTGTGAGTTGCTGTGCCCCACCAAAACTGCAAAATAATAGAAATACTAATAACAGATGCAGTGCTTTTTTCATTGGGGTTAGTATTTTTGTGTTAACAAAACCAATTATTTAGATCGAATTATCGGAGTAAATGTTTCAACAGCAACTCCATTATCCCGAATAACCAAGGTGTCTTTTACATCATAGGTTTTGTTATTGGCTAAATTCTTAACTGAATAACTCATATAAAGAGCATTACGTTTTTTACCACCCCATTCTTCTACTCCCGTTACAAATTTTCCTGACCCTGATATATCATTTGTAGAAGTCGGATCTTTTGATATTACAATTGAATTATCAGAAAGTACTTCGATTATAGCTTTAAAATTTACCGATGTAAGCGCAAGTTTATCAGCATAAAGTAATTTTGTTAATGAAACTGTCGTTAGTTTAGGAATATAAGGTGTATATTCAATATACTTTTTCTCCCAACCATACGATTTATTTAATGGAAGTGCACCTGCAGTTGTTTCAATTTGCGCCCCACGACGCAAATAGTACCCATGAAACTTATTAATATATTTTATGGCGTATATAGTGAAATTCATGGGTGGTGTTAGCCAGTTTTCCGAAATGCGTGGATCAATACCCCATTTGCTTTGAATAGATGAAATTAACGAATTTGTAGCTGATGTTATTGGATTTCCTTTTAAAATAGAATCTGTTTGAGAAGTTAATATACGAACCGGCAAAATGTATTTGTTAGTAGCTGAAAGTGGATCGTTGAAAAATGCATCGGTCAGTTTAATAATAAAACCGCCATTAAAACTTCCTGAAGGAATCACAAAACTAGTTGCAGTTATCGGTTCATAATAATTTGCAGGTAATACTTTCAATCGAACGGTGTCAGCGCCCACTTGAGTAGCTAAACTATCTGCCAAACTTGGGTCAATTTCAAATCCAACAGTAATATTTTTCTTATTTTCATAAACTCCTGCCATGGATGCTTTAATTTCAAATTGATGTTTTATATCATTTGAATTGTCATAATAAAGCGATTCGCCCAATACAAGCGTTCTAACAGGATATTGCCAGGCGAAATAAGTGCCTGTGAAAGTATAATCGTTAAATGAAAAAGGATCATTCTGACAGGCTGAAAACAATGCTAAAGTAATCACTGCTATGAATAATTTTATTTTTGTTATTTTCATAATATTCGTATCTAATTATTAGTTAATTTATTCCGTTTTGCTCTAATTTTTGACATTTAAGAATTTCACTATTGGGAATTGGAGCAAAATACTTAAAGGTTGTGAAGTTTCTTGGCTCATCGTTTAATGGCAAATATTCAGGGATTCCACCTGTAGTTAAAATACGGGCTTTATGTAATACAACGTTTGTTTCTAACCCCCAACGCCTGATATCCCAGAAACGGAAACCTTCAAAAGCCAACTCGATTCGACGCTCATTGCGAACAAGATCCATAAAACTTCCTGAAGCAAGACTTGTTGCATAAGCATCAGCATTCGTCAAGCCGATTCCTGCGCGATTACGAATGGCTTTTATAATATCACGTGCGGAATATAAATAAGTACCTTTCCAATCAGCACCATGTGCAACTGTCGCAGCTTCGGCGTAGATTAAATACAATTCAGTGTATCTAATCAGCGGTCGAATTGTTTTTTTACCAGCTATCGGGTTTGTTATTGAAAAATCAGGTCTAAGCAGCTTTTTCAAATAATAGCCTGTACGGGTAGCTCCAATATTTTCAATACCATCTTTTAAAGCATCTTTCGAAGTTTTGATTGTAAATGTACCCAGTGTACCACCATCACGAACAACGCACAAATCTAAACGTGGATCTCTGTTTACATAAGGTGTAAAGTATTTGTAATTAGATTTTGTCACGTCACTTATCGGATATCCATTCACTCCGGGGAAAGCATCCACAAAATCTTGTGTAGGATTTACCTGACCTTTTCCTGATATTGACGGTGGATAATTTTTTGCTTCGATAGTTAGTGCCATATTTGCTGCATCAGTTGCTTCGGCAGTTGCATTCATTCTCCACAAAACATCGCTGAGAGTCTGATTTGCATCATTCAAATAGAATTGAGTATTCTTATAGGCATTTTTTATTGCTGAAATGCCGCCTATCAAATCAATATGCATGGCTGAATATTTAATAGCCGAGTCACAATAAGCTAAATTATAATTTCCTCCATTATATTTAGGGCTTGCAGCATGCATGTATAATTCTGCTTTTATTGCTAATGCAATTCTTTTTGTAAGTCTGTTTTTATTTTTTGAACCTAAAACACGTTCTGTGCCGGTATAATCCATAGGCAACATTAATATGGCTGAATCTAAATCCTGTACCACATTCTCAACTGTCTTATTGTATGTTGGTCTTTCTACATTACTCCAAATAGTTGGATCTAAATCTAAATTACTTTTTAAATATGGAATCCCTAATATTTTACTTGATGTGCTTACACCTCCATAATATCTTAATAACATAAAATGATAGTATGCACGCATTCCATAAGCTTCACCAGTCCACCTTTTACGATATAAAGTATCATCCACTGCATTACTCCAACTAATCTTCATGGTTGGTGCATAAGTCAAAAATTTATTGATATTTGCGATTGATCTGTAGGAAGAATTCCAGATTGCAGTTGGGTCAAACATTGAACCCCATGCACCTCCCACCATTGTTAAATAACTGCTTGTCGGGTCATTAATTACTGCATCATCGGTAGCACATTCGGAGAATTCGTAGGTTTTTGGCAATGAAATATATGCAAGATCTAAAAATCCTAATACAGTTGTGGGTGTTGATTGTGCAATTTCTTCGCCCCAGGTATTATCAGGTTCCGGAGCTAACAAATCCTGGCATCCATAATATGTAAAACACATTATCAAAACAGAAAAATATAATATAACTTTATTAAGTTTCATGGTAGTTTTATGTTTTATAATTAATAAGATATTTTTAAACCTAGCGCAAAATTACGGGTACTAACATTCACATTCGTTTGTCTTAATTGAGCATCTTGGGCAAGCATTAACAGATTATTTCCACGCACGTAGGCACTTAAACTTTTAATAAATATATTTTTGAACAACTTTGAAGGTACTTCATAATTTAATTGCACACGACTTATTGTTAAATCATTTCCATTAACCATCCAAAAATCAGAAGTCCTAAAATTATTTTGACTTGTTTGTGCAGTTAGTCTAGGGTAAGTGGCTGTAGCAGCTGTTGCATCAGTCCATCTGTTCAAAACAATTTCTGAGTATTTTTTTGATCCATCCACCCAAAAGTAGCTGTTTGGAGATTCAGTTGTACTCATCATCCAATTATACCCTAAACGTGTGCTTGCTGTTACAAATAATGAAAAACCCTGATATCCAATAGATAAATTTAAATCTCCCATGATGCGTGGACTTGAATTCCCAATTGCAGTTTTGTCGTTATCGTCTATTGAACCATTTCCATCCATATCGGCATACTTGATATCACCACGTCTGATTGCTCCGAAACGTTGATTTGCTGCTAATGCTTCAGCATCTGTACTGAAGAAGCCAAGATTTTTTAAGCCCCAAAATGTATCCGTAGGTTTACCAACTAAATATTGATAGGCATTATTGTGAATTTCATCTCTTTTGACATATTCAGATATTGAATATAATACATTAAGACCAGCAGAGAAATGAAGTTTACCAAAATTCTTTTGATATTTTAGCGAAACATCTAAGCCCGTGTATGACGTTTCGTTATAATTTTCATAAGGTATAAATGTTGAAATCATTCCCGGATAATAGTTTAATCGTTGGGTAATTATATCTGCATAGTGAGTCAAGAAATAATTGGCATCCAAAAACAAACTTTTATCAAAAAATGCTGCTTCAAATCCAGCATTGAGGTTTTTCATTTTTTCCAGTCCCAAATTATAATTTGCAGTTTGAGCTACAAAAGTTGAGGGAAAACTATATCCTCCAACATCACCGGTTGCTAAGCTGTAACTTGGTGAGTATATTTCCTTGAATTGATTATATCCAAAATTATCAGATGCATCAGTTTGCAAGATTCCTGCAGATGCTTTAACTTTTATATAATCAACAATTTTATTCGCAGTCCAAAATTTATCATTTGAAATTACCCATCCTAAGCCTAAAGATGGCGAGAATGACAACCTGTGACCAGGTGCAAGCTTCACGGAATTTATCAATGCTCCTGTAAAATCCACAATATAACAATTCTTATAATCATAAGCTAATCGAAATCCAAGGTGTGCACTTCTATCGGCATGCACAGAACCTTGAACTGTAGCTGTGGAATAATACGCTAATAAGGAAGATGCAATATGATGCGATTTATTAAATGTCCTATCATAATCTAAAAGTATATTTGTGCCAATTGTTCGTTGCTGAGCTCCCGATGAGAGTGTTAGAACTCCCGTTCTAGAATCACTATTTATGGTGTTGATTGAAGATATTTTTCCGGTTACATTATTCCAAACCGGTTCATAAAGGGCATAAGTGTTTTGTATAGATTCCGCGTAAGAAGCATAGGTATCAAAACTAACATCAGCTCTTAAAGTCAATCCTTTAGTTAAATCTTCAAGATCAAAAATAATACCGGTATTAAACTGCATATTGTTATTGTAGTTTCTGGAATATCCTGCAAGATTGAACTCTCCATAAATATTTTTACCATAGGAGTTTTTGCTAATCAATGAATTTCCTCCTAAGATATTATTACCATTTACATGAATCAACGGATCAATAAGAGTTGGATCTTCAAATGCTTCAACAGGTAATAATGGTGAATAATCATTCGGACGAAAGGTTGATGCCATTGAAAAAAAGTCAGTTCTCAATCCGGTGCTTGTATTGAAAGTAAAAGCAGCATCGATATAACTTTTAATATGATCAGTAACATTAAAATCGACATTTCCTCTCAATCTTAATCTATCAGATCCGTTATTTTGATTATTATTAGCCTTATAAAGAACATCTGAATGTTCCCAACCCATATTTGCGTAGTAGGATGCTACATTATTACCGCCACTAAATTCACCAATAAATCGGGTAGTGTTGGAATAAGGTTTTACAAAGTCTTTGCTATAGTAATCCACATCGGGATAGCGAAATGGATTTGAACCATCGTAATAAGGTATTTCCTTATAATCAGGAACTTTGTTAGGGTCATCATTGGTTTGAGCCTCATTATATAAAGTCATATAGTTTTGAGAATTCAGGTATTTTGGTAAAACAACAGGAGTGTTTACACCCGTCTCAATACTTGTTCTAATAATTTTTTTATTAGCTTCACCTCGTTTTGTTTTAATCTTTATCACTCCATTTTTTGCCTGACTACCATACAGTAGTGCTGAATTTACATCTTTTAAAATTGTAATATCCTCAATTTCTTCAGGCTGTAGATTAGAAGCATCACGGGGTAAACCATCTACTATAACCAAAGCATCACCTAATCCCAATAAATTATAGCCACCTTTTGTACCTGCGCCATACGAATCTAATAAACTTTGAAACCGCGTAACATTGTCGATTTTTAATATTTCCGGTACTTTAATTTCTGTAATGTTTCCAACTGACAATCCCCTTTTTACAGATTTAAAAGCAAGAGACAGATTATCGTCACTCCCCATTAAATACTCATTTTGTTTTAGAATTATGCTACTGGTCGAAGCAATTGAAGGTATGGTAACAGAAACATATCCCCCAGCTTCAATTAAAATATATGAATCTGTATTTACTTTTATTGAAAATTCGCCTTTCTCATTTGTTAATATCTCAATAGCTCCCTGATTTCCATATATTTTTGCTCCAGAGATAGGATTTCCATTTTTATCTTTTACAGTCGAATTAAACGTAATGGTCGTCTTTTTTCCATTCGTATTTTGCGACCATATTACCAGAGGTAAAGCGAAAATTGCAAGTATAAAAATGGTAATTACTCTCTTATATATTGTTATTTTTCTCATATGTATTTCTTATTAAAATCTTTTGTTTATTTTAGAAATTACCAACCCGGGTTTTGCGAAAAACTCGTAAATATCTGCGTTTGCTGAGTTAAAATAGGTAACCAATAATGTTTCTTTTCAAACACTTTTTTCGCAAATGACCTGACTTTGAAATAATACCAAATGTATTTATATTATGACCCAAAAACTATCAGAAAAAATATAT
>JBAXMR010000040.1:0-35116 GCA_037134195.1 Paludibacter sp.
ATGAACTATATTTCAACTATTTAAACTAAATCCTTATCTAAACGACATTGATTTATAATATAGATATCCAGAATAATTACTTTTTTTCGGTTTCAGCAACTCAAAAAGCAAATAGTTTTAATGACAGAGGATTAAACTTTCCGGCAACCCGGACTTTATCAGAAAGCATGAAGTCAGTAGGTATTGTCGACAACAATTACTATCATTTACCTAATAAGATGGGCTTCAGTTATGCTTATCGGAATGACAAAAACAGTCCATACAATTATTCTCAAATAATGTCATCGGACGCATGGAATTTGTTTTCGGGTTATGATTCAAACGGAACATTTTTAGAGCCAATTCCCTCCTATCAATTAACTAATCTGGTAAGTGGCAATCTGTATTCAAATAGTAAATTCAATTCGAATATTAGTGGTGTTTCCAGTTATTCATCTCCATTGATTCATTCACTTTCCTGGGACGGAACAAATAAAATTGATCAGGGAACACTTAAAGTTTCGATAACTGCTGCACCATCATCACGTTCTAATTTTACGTATTTATATGCCCCAATTGGTGCTGTCAGTAAAGATAAAACTTATATTCTACGTTTTAGCACGATTAGTAATGTTGAAAATTGTATAGTTGGAGCAAACCTTAGACAAACTTTTTCGCCTTGGTTCGGACTTGCTGCTGTTCAGTATGCTCCATACAGCACCACACGCAAGGAGCATGAATTCTTAATAAAACCCTTAACATCAACTGACTATGCAAGTTGGGAAATTTCTATTTACCAGAGTTTTATTGGCAATACCTATATTGACAATGTAGAAGTTTATGATGCGACAGTAACTCCAATCAATATAAATGATTGTGCACGATTTGAGGTAAATGCAACCAATACTCCGAAAACTATTGATTTGAACTCGGAATATGTATCGATGGATGGCATGCCCTTTTCAAATTCACTAACGCTTCAGCCTTATTCTTCAAAGATTTTAATACTTAAAAATTACTATAAACTGACCACCGCCAACTCGACAATATTCAATGAATCGAACATACTTAACTGTTATATTTTAGATGATAACATCATAATCAACTATTCTAATCTTAGCGATGGTAAAAGTTATAAAGTAAGGATTGTTGATATAACAGGAAAAACGATGTGTGCCAATAGCGTTCCAGCTGAAAGTGGAAGGTTGAAAATAAATGCAGCTGATTTTAGCAAAGGCATTTATTTAGTACAATTAACGATAGAGAGCGGAGTTATTACAAACAAAATTTTGAAATGGTAATTACGAAAAAATTATTATTTCAGAGCAGGGGATAAACCTCCATTTTGTGTATTACTTTTACAATACTGTAAATTACAAAACAATTGGTTTGATAAATTACGACTTAACCCCAAAAATTCACCCTTAAATTACATATTATGAATTCAAAATTACGATTTCTATCGCTGATCCTATTAATTGGTATTTTTTCCTGGCAGGCTAAAGCTCAGGTTGTGAAGACTGTAGGTGCAACCGGTGGTGCTGATTTCACATCACTTCGTCAAGCAATGGCAGCCATCAACTCTAATACTGGTGGTGAGTATGTTGGAGCTATTGAATTACAAATTATTGACAATACCATTGAACCAACCGATGGTGTAATATCACCCGGATTGGTCACAATTAGTGCCAGCACTGTTTGGACTTCTTTGAAAATTTACCCAACTGTAAGTGGTAAAACTATCTCTGGCGATTTTAGTGGTGCTCTTATTTCAATTGAAGGTGCAAATAATGTAACCATTGATGGACGTAAAAATCAAATTGGTACCACACGCGCATTAACTATTATCAATACCGGTGGAACTAATTTAGCACTCGCTTCTACCATTTCATTTAAAATGGATGCATCAAACAACACGGTAAAGTATTGCACCATAAAAGGTTCGGGAACAAATCCAAACGGTGGCACTATTTCATTTGGTTCTACAACTGCACTTGGTGGAAATAACAACAATACAATTAGCAATAATTTAATTACAAATGCTTCAAGCACTTTAATACCAAGCTATTCAATCTTTTCAGTAGGCAGTTTACCCAATGGAGCACCCAATAAATTGAATACGATTAGCAACAATGACTTTGCTGATTTTTTTGTACCCGCAACAGATCCAGCTCAGCTCAATATGGCCATACGACTTGATAAGTTAAATGATAGCTGGACAATAACGGGGAATAGCTTTTATCAAACAACTCCTTTTGTCGCAATAGAAGATGCGAGTTATGAAGTAATTCATATTCAATCAGGAGCTGGTCACACTATTTCAGGAAACTACATAGGTGGTTCGACAACAAAATGTGGAGGTACTCCATGGACAAAAACGCAAGGAAATAATTTTTTTACAGCTATACTTGTAAGTACAAATGCCAGTCCGGTTAGCAATATTTTAAACAACACGATAAAAAACATAAACTGGACAAACACCAGTAATGCTGAGTGGCATGCTATCAATATTCAGGGTGGTGTGAATATAACGGGTAATATTATAGGCGATTTCAATACTCCCGGTTCAATTACATTTACAAGTGGGTTAGGAAGTAGTTCGGCACAATTTTTCAGCATTCAACTCATTAATTCGGGTGTGGCAACAGTAAGTAACAATAAAATCGGGTCAATTGTAGCAGGAAGCAGTGATCCTGCTGCAGCAGTTACTTTCTATGGTATTTTTAATCAAAGTACCGGAACAACCACCGTTAGTGGCAATACCATTGGAAATCCTGCTGTTGCCAACAGTATTTCTGTGGGTGGTTCAGCTGGTAGTAACTTCATTTATGGCATTCGTAGTATTGGTACCGGAACTTCTGTTTACAGCGGAAACTCAATCTCCAGCTTAACTAATAATGGAAAAGCATTTATTGGAGGTTTTTATGTCCAAAATGGAACTAACACTCTAACAGGAAACTTTATTACTAAACTTGCATACTCAAATAGCACTACTGCCTCAAATAGTATGTACGGTATTGATTTTATTGGTTCGATTGGGACTGCCAATGTATCAAATAATATAATCTCTTTAGGTGGAAATACAATCAATACAATTTATGGTATCTCTGTAGAGAATAAAACGGCAGCATCTAACAGCAATTTTTATTTTAATACAGTAAATATTAGTGGTATTGATCCATCTGCCACTGGAATGTCATATTGCTTGAGCAGTAAAGACCCTTTAAATTTGAATCGAGATTTTAGAAATAATATATTTACTAGTACACGTTCAAGTTCAGGCGTTGGAGCCACCGGATTACATTATGGTATATTTCTAAATTATGGTACAGGAACATTAAATTGTAATTACAATGATTATTATGTTTCGGGAAATGCCAGTGTATTAGGTAATTATGCTGCAATCGACCTGTCAACTTTACCTATTGTAACCGAGCAAATTGGCAACGATGCAAATAGTTTGGTAATTAACCCCGGTTTTGCAAATGCTTTAGGAACAAGTGATGTAGATTATAAAACTTCGGCTACTTTACCGGGAGTTAGTGGTACAGGGATTCTTGTTGATTATTTAGGCGTTGCCAGAGGAGCTACGCCACGTATGGGTGCGTTTGAAGTACTGTATTCAGGGTTAACTGATCATCAAATGGATTTCCCATATCACCTGATTCATACTTCAACGGGAATTCGTGCCACATTTGAAGGTGATGCTGCAATTGAACTATATACTATAAGTGGGCTATTGATTGACAAAATTAATGCTACAGATTCATATTCGCATAAGTTGGATAACGGAGTATTCATTATCCGTATTAATGGAAAAGCAAGTAAATTTATCATGTAATCATTGCTAATTTTAGAGGATTCAACTTTTTAACTCAAATTTATTTTATGCAGTCGAAGTCTTAGAAATCATTTGCATATTTATCATTGCTTTTTTATCATTTTTTTAAATCAAATAAATTCTAATCTTTTTAAATAATATTATTATGAAATCTAAAAACTACATTCTTTGCTTGATCCTTGGATTAAGTCTCTTCACATTGACGGCAAAAGCCGATGTAACCAAAACAGTAGGTGCTACGGGTGCAGATTTTGCAACTTTAGGAGCTGCCTTTACTGATATCAACACTACTAATCCAGGCTCGTACAGCGGAGTGGTAAATTTACAAATTATTGACAATACAACTGAAGCAGCCACTGCGACATTATCAGCAAGTGGAAACTGGACAACATTGAACATTTATCCAACGGTAACAGGTAAAACCATAGGTGGAGCTGTTGATGGCTCTTTTATCTATTTTTGGGCAGTGAATCATCTAGTAATTGATGGTCGATTACACGACAATAGCGGAGCAGTAACTGGCTTAACCAATGATTTGACGATTACAAATAGCTTTGTAAGTGCTAATGCAAGTACAATTAAATTCGGTGGTGGAGCATCTAACAATACGGTTAAGTATTGCAGCATCAAGGGATCTTCGACTGCGAATGGCACGGCAACAATTCTTTTTGGCGCTGGTGCAACAACAGTTGGTAATAGCAATAATACCATTAGTAATAACCTGATAACCAATGCCGGAGGCAACAGACCTTATATGTCCATTTATTCGTTTGGTGCAACATCCCAAATCAACGATAATAACACGATAAGTAACAATGAATTTGCAGACTGTATGTCGCCTACGACCTATTGTACTATCTTACGACTTTATAATTTTAGTACCAACTGGACTATTTCCGGGAATAGCTTTTACGAAACTACTACATTAACTACAATTGATAGTTATACTTGCACAGTCATTTCTGCAGGTGGAACTCCTTGTACAGGACATACTATTTCAGGAAACTTCATCGGAGGTTCAGGTGCAAATTGCAGCGGAACATTAACAAAAACAGGTGAAGACAATGGATTCACAGGTATATTTGTTAGTGTTGGTAATACCCCTATTACTACAATACAAAACAATACTATTAAAAATATAAGCTGGACTAATCCCGGGTATGCTAGAGTTGATTGGGCTGGTATTAGTTTTGTTGGAGCTGGTAATGTGACAGGTAATACAATTGGTGCTGGCACAGGTGCCGGGTCAATTATTATTACATCTCCATTCTCAGGTAATTGGTGTGAAGCTATTGCATTAACAGCCGCTACAGGCGGAACCATTTCAGCCGACAACAATACAATTGGATCAATAATAGCTAAAGACGGTGCTCCCAGTTTATTTTCATTTTACACTGATGGGACTGGAACCACTTCCATTACTAACAATACTATGGGAAGTAATACCACATCAAACAGTTTGTTTGCGGATGCTATTAACGCTAGTGGTTTGATTATGTATAATATCAGAATTAATTCGGCAGGTACAAATATTGTAAGTGGTAATACTATTTGTAATGTTGCTAATGGAAGCGGTACTGGAGCAAGTATTTTGTATGGGATATATGTTGGTAAAGGAACAAATACTGTTAGCGGTAACTTTATCTACAAATTAACTGCGCCTAATAGTGGTGCTGTTAGCAATTATGTGAAATTATATGGCATTTATATTGCAGGTAGTGCTGCTTCTGTAGCTTCTAACTATTATAATAATATTATATCACTTTGCGAAAATAAATTTGTAGGATACTGGGGTATATTAGAGGCTAATGCACTTAGTACTGCAACAACCAATATATTTTTCAATACAATATATATTGGAGGTAGTGAAACAGGTTATTCTAATTCTTACTGTATAAATAGTGCCAATACAGGGACTTATATTAAGAATATTCAAAATAATATTTTGGTCAATACCCGTTCAACAGCAGGTACAGGCACTTGGGTTGCCAATTATGCCCTTTTTGCAACTACTGGTAGAACTACTACTGGCGCTTCATTTACTTGTGATTATAATGATTACTTTACATCAGGCACTGCCACCAAATTAGGGAATTATGCTGCAACTGATAAAACTGCTTTACCTATCGTAACAGGTAAGCTAGGGAATGATGCTAATAGTAAAAATGTAAACCCATCATTCTTTAATGCAGGTGGTACTTTAGCATCAGATTATCAACCAAGTGGGTTGTTATCTTTGCCGGGTACGCCAATTGCAGGTATTACAACTGATTATACAACAAATACCAGCAGGGGTGGAACACCAAGGATGGGTGCTTTGGAATATGGTTTTTATACAAAGTTGAATAATATTGAATCATTAACTAATACTCGTATTATCAGCAACTCAGTAGGTATAGCTGTACCTTTAACTGGTGAGTCAAACATCGAACTTTACACTGTCAATGGTGTGCTTATCGATAAGACAAGAGCTAACGGTATGTACGCACGAACTTTAGCCAATGGAATGTATATTATCAGTATTGATGGCAACGTAACTAAATTTATCAAATAACAACTCTCTATTTTAAAAGCACAACCGATTTATTACAGTAATAAATCGGTTGTGTTTAGTCTTTTTTCTTTTTCCATTTCTACCGCTGTATAAAGATCAACACACATGAAAAATGCCGTTCTTATATATCACTTATCTTTTTTATTGATAATTAGTGTTTTTGCTTTTCAGTCCTGCACTCAAAAAGAAGAAGTAAAATTAGACTCTCCACAGTTAATTATGTACACACCAACAAGTGCCATTGAAGGGCTCTCCATGAAATTCGGTTGGACAACAGTACTTAATGCCAACTATATCGTCCAGATAAGTACCGATAATTTTGTCAATAATATTGACACATTGGTGAATAACAGAGACACAACAACAATTTCAGTAACAGGACTTAACAGCAATACTACCCTTTATGCAAGAATTAAAGCAGTGAGTAAAGATGGAAGTGCGAAATATGCTGATTTCAAAACTTCAACCTTATTTTTGTTAGAGAACATATTTTCAAATCAAACTTCAAATATCATAAACACATCAGACATAACAGCTACAACCATAAAATTAGTATGGTTAGCTGATAGACACGTAACTTCAATAATAAAAACCACCGGTAGTGTAAGCGATACTACTAAACTTTCAGTTGGTGACCTATCCGCAAAAACCAAAACATTTACAGCACTTTTGGCAAATACCAACTATACTTTTAAAATAATGAAAAATAATGTCCTGAGAGGAACTGTTACCGCAACCACAAAAGCGAATTAAGAAATTCTGATATCAGGGAAACATATTAGTTTGTGAAAAATTGGTATATTAATACTTTTACCCTTTTTTCATCCATTTGAAATCAATCACAATCAACTCTAATGAGCACAAAAATAAATTCTGTCAAGTTTTGTAATTTCTTCATATCCTTTCTTTTCATTCTATTTTTATTTACTACGACAAAAGTAAATGCCACCAATTATTATATTTCGGCTAGTGGCGATGATAAAGCAGATGGTTTAACTCCGGCAACTCCATGGCAAACTATTGACAAGCTCAATACTGTTTTCTCAAGCATTGCGGCCGGTAGTAATATTTATTTTAAAAGGGGCGATACTTTCTATGGTTCCATAACCATCAGTAAATCTGGTACAAGTGGAAGCCCAATTACCATGAGTACATATGGAGTCGGAGCTAAACCGATTATTACCGGATTTATAAACATTCCGGGTTTAAGCTGGGCTCCAGAATCAGGATTAACAGGTGTTTTTTCGGTAACATCATTAGTTACTTCTCCAATTCTTGCTAACATGGTATGCATTGATGGAAAACAGGTAGGTATGGGACGTTATCCTGATAATAGTTTTCTGACCTACGAAGCCACAAATGGTACGAACACGATTACAGATATAGGTTTAGGCACAACAATCAATTGGAAAGGTGCAGGAATGGCTATCCGTAAGAATGACTGGACGCTCGATAGAGCATCAATTTCAAACCACGTTGGGGACGTGTTGACTTTCTCGAATCTGGGTACAGCTCAGTCGCCTACAGCTGGTTTTGGGTATTTCATAATGAACGATTTGAGAACGCTCACCACTTACGGTGAATGGTATCATAAACCTGCTACCAAAAAATTCTGTATGTATTTTGGTACGGTCGACCCTTCAACCAAAATAGTACAAGTTGCAAATGTAACTGACCTGATATATAATGCAGGTAGCTTTGATTATATAACAGTTGATAGCCTGAATTTAAGGGGAGCAATAAACAATGCTGTTAATCTGACTACAGGCTGTGATAATGTAATTGTTCAAAATTGTGATATTTCATTCTGTGGTGATAATGGAATATATTTGGGTAGCGGTAAAGATCGATTCGTTAACAATAATAGCATTAAATATTGTAATTCGAATGGAGTTTGTGATAATTATGGTTCAACAGCTACAATTACAAACAATACAATATCGGATATTGGCATTATTCCCGGGCAATCTTATTATGTCAATGGGAATAATGGTATTTACATGCCTGGTAATGGGGGAATTATTAGCTATAATACCATCAGAAGAACAGGATATAACGGTATTTGCCTAAAGTATACGGGTGCAGCCACTGTGAGCTATAATTATATTGATTCAGTATGTTTGGTTTTGAATGATGGAGGTGGTATTTATATGCCGAATCCAAACACAAGCACTCGGTTAATCGATCATAATATCATTACGAATGTAATAGGTTATGGTGGTGGTGCTATACGGCAAACATCTTTATCAGAAGGAATATATTTAGATGAATCCAGCTCAAATGTTGTAGTTACAAATAATTCTGTTGCCAATAGTGGTAATACAGGTATTAAATTACATAAGGCACACGATGATCTAATTACTGATAATACTACCTATAATTGTGGAACAGGCATAGGAATTTTAAATTCAAGTACTGCAGCGATCAATTGGAATCATACAATCAAACGAAATATTTTCCTTGCAAAAACCACTTCTCAATATGCCTGTAATTTTGCCAGCAATGTAAATGATATAAGTTTGCTGGGTGTAGCTGATAGTAATTATTATGCACGACCGGCTGATGACAATAAATCATTTGCAATAACTATAAGTGGTTCCTGGTCAACAAATACGCTGGCTTCTTGGCAAAGCATAACCGGAAAGGATTCACACTCGAAAAAGTCACCTGTCAAGATTGCAAGTTATGATGATATTCGATTTGAATACAACACAACTAAAGAATCGAAGACATTCACTCTCGACGGAAAGTATATTACTGTGGATAGCAAAATCTACGATGGTTCTGTTACTTTACAACCCTTTACTTCTGTTGTTTTAATGAGATATATAGATACAGCTGTTGAAAGTCAATTTGTTGAAAATAAACTTATTAAGATTTATCCTAATCCTGTATCCAATCAATTTGTAATTGAAGGAGATAACGATACTCATGATTTTGAAGTAATGAATTCAATAGGTCAGGTTGTTTTCACTGGAACAATCACAGGAAAAACAATTTTCAATGCTTCTAATTTTTCTCAGGGTATTTATTTTGTAAAGATAGAACTGAGTGATAATTTTGAAGTAACTAAATTTATCAAGTTGTAAGTTAGATTGAATCTTACTGATTTTCAAAAGCTGTAACTCGAATAATTAATTTAATAAACGCTGATAGCTACAACAAACGCCTGTCAGCGTTTATAATTTTATGTTCAACTATAAAATCGGGAGAGTATCTTAGACAATAATTACATTTCAACAAATCCAGTAAAATGAATCCAAAAAGAAAATCTGTCAAAGTTACTCATTCCTTTGTTTTCTCAATTTTTGTTTTATTCCTATCAGGTTTATTTTCTATTAAAGCAATTGCCACCAATTATTATATTTCCGCTTCAGGTAATGATGCAGCTAATGGTTTAACTACAACTACTCCATGGCAAAGTATTGCTAAACTAAATTCAGCTTTTTCCACCATTCCTGCAGGCAGTACCATCTATTTCAAAAGAGGTGATGTTTTCTATGGGTCAGTGAATATCAACAAATCCGGCACGAATGGAAGCTTAGTTATATTGAGTGCTTATGGAACCGGAGCTAAGCCAATTATTACCGGATTTACAACAATCACCGGTTGGACAAATGAAGGCGGAGGTATTTATTCCAAAATAATTACGTCAGATGCACTCACCAATATGGTAGTTCTTGATGGAAAACAGCTTGCAATGGGACGTTATCCAGATACCGGCTTTCTGACATACGAATCATTTACCACCAATACTTCAATCACAGATACCGGATTAGCAGCTTCTCCAAACTGGACAGGAGCAGACATTGCAATTCGCAAAAATGACTGGACGCTGGACAGAGGAACCATTACCGACCATACCGGAACAACATTAACCTATAATAATAACAATAGTGGAACAACTCAATCAGCATCAAGTGGTGGTTTTGGTTATTTTATTCTGAATGATTTGAAAACCCTGACGACATTTGGCGAATGGTACCACAATACTGTTACGGGAAAATTCTATATGTATTTTGGAGCAGTTGACCCTAACACCAAACTAGTACAGGTCGCTACGGTTAATGATTTAATTTATAGTATTGGTGGTTACGACTATATTACGTTGGACAATCTTAATCTGACTGGTTCAATAAACAATGGAGTCTATTTTAAACAAGTAGGGTCAGGTGATATCAATGATTATTGTAACGTTCAGAACTGCGATATTTCGTTTTGTGGTAATAATGGAATTGAACTTGGTCAAGGAGCGGGCTGTATTTTCGATAATAATACCATAAATCAGTGCAACAGCTATGGAATATACAGTTATTATGCTTCTTTATTTAGTGTTACTAATAATACACTAACAAATATTTCTATGATTCCCGGACAATCAAGCGGCAAACAGGGAAATGGTGGTATGTATTTCTCTTGTAACGATGGGATAATCAGGTATAATACCATAAAAAACACAGGATACAATGGCATTTTCGTTCGACCCGGTACTTTGGGTACTAAAATAAATATTTCGTATAATTATATTGATTCTGTTTGTCTCGTGCTGAATGATGGGGGTGCGATTTATTCTGCAGGCGATTGGACGGGTATTCGGACTATAGACCATAATATCATTACTAATTCCATTGGCAATGGTGCCGGAGCTGTAAGACAAACCTCATTAGCAGAGGGTATCTATTTAGATGAATATGCATCACATCTTGTTATTACAAATAATAGTGTTGGAAACAATGGGAATACAGGAATTAAATTACACAAAGCCCATGATAATATTATAACTGATAATACAATTTATAATTGCGGTACTGGCTTAGGTATTTTAAATTCAAGTAATGCAGTTGTGAATTGGAATGAGTCTTTAAGACGTAATATTTTCTTTGCAAAAAATGCTTCACAAATCACCTGTAATTTTTCCAGCAATGTGAATGATATTAATCTATTGGGCGTTGCCGACAGCAGTTATTATGCAAGACCAATGGATGATGTAAAATCATTTACTATATCTCAACCCTCATTACCGTGGGCTCAAAGGGCTTTAACCGAATGGCAAACAATAACAACTCAGGATTCCCATTCTAAGAAGTCGCCGATTCCGGTTATAAATATCAACGATATTCGGTTTGAAACGAATACAACAAAAGTTCCAGTAACTATCTCCTTGGGTGCAAAATATATAAGTGTAGACAGTAAAATTTATGATGGTTCAATCACTTTACAGCCATTTTGTTCGGCCATTTTGATGAAATACCAAAATGCGGTAACCAAAACAGTAGGTACTGTTGGTGCCGATTTTGCCACACTGAAACTCGCTTTCGACGATATTAATACGAATGCTGCTGATATATACAAGAGTGTTGTAAATCTGCAAATTATCAATAATACTACCGAAACTGCGACAGCGCAGCTTAATGCAGGTAGCTTAGGTGTAAAAACAGTTGCATCAATTGTAGGTGGTAACGGTTTTGTGACTCCGAAAGTAACATTAAGTGGAGGTACAGTAAATATTCCCGGAACCTTGGTTACAACCGTTACCAATGGTTTTATTTCCAGCATTGTTATGACTGGAGGCAGTTATACAGGAACTTTCACTGTAATTATTGATGCTCCGGGCTCAGGTGGAGTTACCGCAACTGCTACTGTACCAGCTTCCCAAACGAATGCAAATCTGGTATTTACAATGACAAATGGGGGTTCGGGCTATGGCCCGATAGCTACTTTCAGTGGAGGAAGTCCGGGTTCGGGTGCCGGATTATCAGTAAAAATAGTTTCGCCTGCTACTGTTCCGGGGTCAAGTCCTGCAGGGGTGGCACTTACGATTGCCTTAGCTCGTCCGGGTAGCGGATATACTTCTATTCCTACCATTAATATCCCCAACGGATGGGGTGGAAGCGGCGCATCTGCAATTGTATCAGCCTTGTACAATAATTACACTACAGTAAATATTTATCCTACAGTAACCGGAAAAACAATTGGAGGTGATATAAATAGTCCTCTTATTACGTTATATGGAGCAAATAATGTAATAATTGATGGTAGGCTACATAATGCGGATGGTAGTTTAAACGGATCCACACGTGACTTGACAATTAGCAATACGGGTAATACCATGGGTAGTGCCAATACTATAAAATTTGATGCTGGTGCATCGAACAATACGGTAAAGTACTGTACTTTAAAAGGATCATCCAATGTTGATTACATGGCAACGATAAACTTTGCCAGCAATGGCAATAGCAACAATGTCATTGACCATAACCTTATCACCAATGCCAACAATAGCAAAAGACCTCAAATATCTCTTATTTCGAGTGGTGCAATAATTCCTAACGACAACAACATCATTAGCAATAATGAATTTGCCGATTGTATGTCGGGAACATTTTATTCTCGTGCCATACGGATTCAGACTTTCAATACCAACTGGACCATTTCGGGGAATAGTTTTTATGAAACTACTAACCTTGTTCCAACAACATCAGGCACTAATAAGACCATAATAGAAATTGCTGCGTCAACGGGTCATACTATTTCGGGGAACTATATTGGGGGTTGTGCTGCACAATGTGGTGGAACGGCACTGACAAAGACAGCTGCATTTGATAATGTTTTTACTATTTTTAACATCACGAATTCCACAAATCCCGGTCCTTCAAATACAAATCTACTATATTTGCAAAACAACACAGTAAAAAATATATCATGGAGCAATTCGGGTACAGGTTTGTTTACAATTGCCAGTTTTGTGGGTGCTGGCATTTCTGCTACAGGTAATACCATAGGTGATACTTCTATCGGCTCAATCACCTATACGCCAGCTGTAGGCGGTAGTTTTTATGGCTTTAATATAACCAATTCTGGTGGTGGCACCGTCGATTGCAGTAACAATAATATTGGCTCTATTACAACCATTAATAAAACCACTTTATATGGTATTTTCAGCAATGTTCTTACGTCGAGTATTATTTCAGGAATTAATACCATCACTGGAAATACTGTTGGCAACTTAAGTACTGCAAATAGCATAAATTTAAGCTCAAATGTAGTCGATAATGTTGCTTTTGGAATTCGGATTGCCAATCCGGGAACGAATATTATATCAGGCAATACCGTTGCCAACATAGTATCATATTCAGCATCCAATTCGAGTGGTACTGCCGGAATTTATGGAATTAAAGTTGAAAATGGCACTACTACTGTCAATGGTAACTTTATCAATAGATTAACCCTTCCAACAAGTATTGGTTCGGGAGTTGTAAAGGGAATATCAATTGAAAACACAAGTATTGCTACTCCTGCCACAACTACCATATTTAACAATGTTGTAAGTTTAGGAGATAATACTGCAACTAATTTTATGGGCTTATCTGAGTTGAATGCACAAGGTGGATCAACTACCAATATTTATTTCAATAGCATCTTTTTAGGTGGAACTCATCCTGTGGGTACAGGTGCTTCTTCTTATGGTTTACGAAGTAATAATTCAACAACTTACAACAAAAACATCAAAAATAATATCATTGTCAATGCCCGTACAGGTGGATCTGTAACACATTATGCATTTTATGCCGCAGCACCAGTTACGGGTGGCACATTCGATTGCAATTACAACGATTATTATGTGTCTGGCACTAATGGAAAGTTAGGAAATTATGGCGGTACAGATAAAACTGCTTTACCCATTGTGACTGGTCAAACAGGAAATGATGGAAACTGTTTAGCTTTAAACCCATTATTTTTGAATCCGGGTGGAGCATCTGCTACTGATTATCAAACAAATGCATCTATATCCCTTTCAGGAATAACTATTGCGGGTATTTCAACAGATTTTAGTACTACCCCCAGAGGTGGCATTCCAAGAATGGGGGCATTAGAGTCTGGTTTTTATACTCAATTGAATCATGTTGATACTACAAACCCAACCATCATTATTAATTCAGAAGGCATTGCATTAGCATTACTTGAGGAGTCAAATATAGAACTTTACAGTATCAATGGAATGCTAATTGAAAAAATAAGAATAAGCGGAATTTACACCCGTAAATTGTCAAAAGGAATGTATATTATCTGTATAAATGGCAAAGCAAGTAAGTTTATAAGATAATTATTTCTCCTTTTATAATGTTTTTTTTATAAAAGCAGGGGATAAACTTTCCTTTGGTGTATTATTATAAATACAAATTGTCAACAATTGTATCTGATTATAATTTTACCTTTAAAATCAATCAAATGAAATCAAAAATCATTCTTCTTTCAATGACTCTTTTATTGGGTCTTTTCACTGGCACAGCCTATGCAACTGATTTTTATTGGAATGGAAATAGCGGTACAAGTGACAATATTGACCAAGGTGCAAACTGGTTTAGTGGAACAAATCCTGCATCTGGTGATAATCTATATTTCAACAATACTACAGGTTCACGGCATTGGGCGTACTCTAATTATGGAGCCGGTTCATGGTTTAATTATTTAATAACTTACAGTGGTGCAGGTGGCATTAAACTATATGGTGACAATACTTATGCATTGAAATTTGAGAATAACAGTGATCCAAGTCTTTTGGAATTAAGTCCGAGTAGTGCAGCTGCTGGTAGCAGAGAAATTGGAAACAGGATTGGTTATGACCTTGAAATAAATCCGGTTGGAGCAGGCGGTATTCTGGTGTCCTGCGATAAAATATCTATAGATAATACCACTGCTGCCAGAACATTGAAAGTTTATGGTACAAATACACTCAATATTAATGGTATTATCTACGAAAAGAATGGTAGTGGAGCAAAATTACAAATTCTGGGTGCAGCAACTGTTGTTTTAAAAGGTAATTCTACCTATACAGGTACCACAACAATATCAGCAGGAACTTTACAACTTAATCCGAGTGCAAATACAACTCCCGCATCACAGATAGTATTGGATGGAGGAACATTGAGTACTTCAGGTATTACTGCTACTCGCACAATTATTAGCTCTAAAACTTTACAACTCAATAATTCTTCAACCATAGCGTTAGGAACAGGCGATCATACCTTGAAATTTGCTGCAAGTAACGGATTAACCTGGGTAGCGGGAAAAACCATTACCATCACAGGGTGGACAGGAACTGCCGGTCAAAGTGGTACAGGCGGTAAAATATTTGTAGGAACAACTAACCTTGGATTAACCGCTCCGCAGTTGAGTCAAATATCATTCTCTGGTTATGGAGCTGCAATGATGTTGTCAACTGGAGAAATAGTGCCTTTAGTACCTAATATTACGAAAACAGTCGGTACTACAGGTGCCAATTATGCAACTCTAAAACTTGCTTTTGATGACATAAATAACAATGTTGGCAACGCTTTTACCGGTGCAGTTACACTTCAAGTTATCGACAACACTACTGACGCGGCTCAAATGACCCTTAATGCCAGTTTAGGGGTTAAGACTATCAGTACAACAGTAGGTAGTGGTTATGTTGCTCCAAAAGTTAGTTTGACAGGTGGAGTTGCTACAAGTAATCAATTTGGTACAATTGTAACAACTGTAATAAACGGTTGTGTTACAAATATAACTATGACCGCTTCAAGTGGTGCATGGACTACTATACCTACGGGAGTTACAATTGATGCACCTGCAGGTGGCGGTACTACTGCTACTGCCATAGTCACAAGTATTAGTTCTAACCAATTGAATTTTACAATTACAAATGAAGGCTCTGGTTATGGACCAGTTGCATCGTTTTCAGGTGGAGGTGGTTCCGGAGCAAGCTTAGAAACTAAAATTGTTCCAGCTGCCACAGCTCCGGGTACAACACCTGCAGGAGTGCCTCTTGCCATTGTTTTAGCTTGCCCGGGTACAGGTTATACATCTACACCAACTATCTCATTTACTACAGGTTGGAGTGGATCTGGTGCCGCCGCAACAGTCACAGCTATTCAAGCTTGTAATTATTCTGCTGTGAATATATACCCTACAGTAACTGGAAAAACAATTGGAAATGGTACATCTCTAGGCGCTGCTCTTATCCAATTAACTGGTGTAAATAACCTCACTATTGATGGTCGATTGCACGATAATTCAGGTAATATAACAGGAAGTACTCCTGATTTGACATTTACGAATATTGATACTGGTACAAATTCATATACGTTTAGATTTGATGGTTCGAGCAATAACACCATTAAATACTGTACTATTAAAGGTTCATCGAATAGTCAGTATTCAAGAGGTACCATTGCATTTCAAAATTATGGAAATTGTAATAACCATATAAGCAATAACGTGATTACAACTGCTGATGCTACCAACAGACCAGTAAATTCAATTTTTGCTTCGGGATCTGGTTCAATGCCCAATACTAATAATTATATTACAGATAACGAATTTGTTGATTTTCTGACCCCAACCCGAGGAGGAAGCGCTATTAACATTGGGATTGAAAACAACTCTTGGACTATAACTGGTAACAGTTTTTACGAACAAAATGTTACATCAGTTTCGGCTACATCATCTTTGTACAACATCATTTATGTAAGCAATGTTTTAGGAACAGGCTTTACCGTATCCAATAATTATATCGGTGGTTCAGCTGCAAATTGCGGGGGATCTGCATGGTCCAAAACAAGTGCCAATGGAAACAATGCCTTCACAGGTATTTATTTAAATCTTGGTGGAACTCCAGCAAGTAGCGTACAAAATAATACTATTCAAAATATAAATTGGGCTAATTCAGCAGCAGCCAGTTGGACAGGTATTTCGTTCACAGGTAGTGCAATGGACATTGGAAATACAACAGGTAATACTATTGGTTCAACAACCGGAACGGGATCTATTGTTTTCACAGGTGGCCCCTCTGGTCCTGCCTTTACTGCAATTAATATACTTAATAAGGGTGCAGGAGGACTATGTAACAACAACAAGATTGGCTCTATAATAGCAGGAAATAGCTCAAGTTATACAACATTTACTGGTATTTTCAATAATCTGAGTACGGGTACAACAAGTATTAATAACAATATAATAGGGAGTACTACTACTTTAAGCAGCATTAATGCAAGTGCTGTTATTGCTTCTGAATACTTATATGGTATAAGAACCAACAGTACAGGAACAACTACTATTAATTCTAATACGATTGCAAATATTACCAATTACACCACTAATGCTTCAACGTCTGGTATAATTCTTTCGGCAGGTACAAATACTGTTAATGGTAATTTTATTTATAACCTATTTACACCAAGTAGTACTTCGGGTACACCTGCAACTATTTATGGCATTAATATTGGTACATCCGCTGCATCATCTACTTCAACCTATTCAAATAATATAATTATTTTAGGAAGCGAAAATACCCCATGTGCAATTAATGGAATTTATGAAAATAATAATACCGTAAATTCTTCCATAACAAATATTTTTTTTAATACCGTTTATATTGGTGCCGGGGTTCAGGCTACAGGTTCTGCGACATCCTCATTTTGTTTTCGAAGTGATAATGGTACTGCAAATGTAAGAGATATCCGGAATAATATATTTGTTAGCACCCGTTCAACAACGGGAGGTAGTACAAAACATTATGTATTCTATTTTGGACAAGCTGCTACAGCCAATTCAATAACATGTAATTATAATGATTATTATTTCACTGGAACCGCAGGAATTCTGGCAAGATTTAATGCTTCATATCCGACTGTGTTGCCTATAGTAACCGGTCAGCTTGGTAATGATGCTAATAGCAAAAATACTAATCCTTCATTCGTTGGAGCAGCAGCTATTACTGCCGGTACTGCTGTTATCGCTGATTATAGAGCCACTGATGCTGGCATACTCGGAGCTACCGGAACAGGTATTTCAACTGATTATGCCTCAACATCCAGAACAACTACTCCTTCAATGGGTGCTTGGGAAGTTGCATATTTCAAATCTAAAGCAACAGGCAATTGGGCGGATGTAAGCTCATGGCAATCATCAAAAGATAATTCAACATTTGCAGATGTAACTTATGCACCAACAAATTCGGCTGCTTCTGTTAGCATTATAAATTCGCATTTAATCACAGTTGCATCTAATGCCACTTCAGCATCATTGACTATCAATTCGGGAGGTAAACTCAGTATTAACTCAGGTTCAACTTTAGGAGTTACCGGAAACTTTAATATTAATAGTGATAATACGAACGGTACCGGGACTTTTGTGGATGCTAATACAAATGGAGGAGGATTAACCGTTAGTGGAACTTCAACTGTACAGCAATACCTGAATGCAGCTCATCCACGCAATTGGTATGTTTCTTCTCCATTAAGTGGAGCTACGGTTCCGGCCTCTGGATATGTATTTAATAAACGTAATGAGCCTACCGCTGCTTGGATAACAATGACTTCTGGTGAAGCAATGAATGCTGGTCAGGGTTATATTTTGAATCCTACTGCCGCACCTGGCACTTATTCATTTACTGGCGGGTCATTAAATAATGGAAATGTAACGTCATCTCTAATTCGTACGCAAGGTGCTACCAAAGAAGGTTTTAATTTGGTAGGGAATCCATATCCGTCACATGTTACAATGTCATATAATATCCTTAATAATGCAGGTCTACTAAACACCATCTGGTATCGCACAGTATCAAGTTATGATAGCGGAAACTCTAAATATATTTATACGTTCAATACTTATCTGATGAATTCGGATGGTACTTCAGTTTCAACACCTGGCGGTACAACTGGTATTGTAGCACCAATGCAGGCTTTCTGGATTAGACAAAGCGCTGTAGGTAGTGGATCATTTACATTCTCAAATGCTATGCGATCTCATCAAACAACCAATCCATTGAAAGTTAAAGCAGCAAATAATGCTATTATGCCACTGTTACGTTTGCAAGTCTCAAATAGTAGTAATATCTCAGATGAAACTGTATTGTATTTCAATACAAATGCTTCAAACAATTATGATAGTTACGATGCCGTTAAAATATCAAATGGAAGTACAAATATTCCAGAATTGTTTACAATAGCTACAGTTGGCTCTGAACAACTTGCAATAAATGGGATGAACAGTATTCCTTTAGATACTGATATTCCATTAGGATTCGCGACCGGAGAATCAAATACTTTTACCATTAAAGCTTCTCAAATAAGTGAATTTGAAACTGGAACTCAAATTATTCTGCTTGACAAGTTGTTGAATATAGAACAGGATTTAACGCTCGGAGACTATAGTTTTTCTTCAGATAAAGCTTCAAATACAGACCGTTTTGCACTAGTGTTCAAAACCTCATCCATAGCTACTGTTATTAATTCAACTGCCAACAACAATTTATGGATTTCAAAAAATAACAACAATCAGATTGTAGTTACAGGTGGAAATTATGTAACTGTTTATAACACTTCAGGTCAAAAAATAATAGTTAGAAATATAACTTCAAGCATTACAGTTTTAGATAATAACTTACCATCCGGAGTTTATTTTGTAAACTTAGGAAATGCTGATAAAATGATTACAAAAAAAATAATTATTGATTGATTTTTAATCAAAACCTTGACTATGATTTGTTTAAAATCTCAGATTTCAACAACTCCTTTTTTGGAGTTGCTGAATATGAGAAAATCCTAATGTCTATCAATTGTAATGATATCAATAATTAAAACCTATGTCTCACCATAAGTGGAACTCATAGAGTTAAACAATGAAATAGCTTTACAATTAGAATCGCAACCCCCCAAAGACACCTAGAGAAGATAAGTTACAAACACCCGAGTATTTCAGTTATGATTCGTTTAATGCGAATCTTGAATAGCTTTTTTGGAATAATGTTCAAAATGCTTAACTGACTTATAAAAGAGAGATAATCTAAAAATGATTAGCTCTCCTTTATTTTTTTATAAGAAATTATATTTAGGTAACAGAAGAACCAGTTTTCGTAATTTCTTTGATTTGTAACATTAATGAAAAGTAGTACTTTTGCAAAAAAAGAATTTGAAATTGCTAAAGTCCCGTGGTTTCCATGAAAAAAAATCTGATTTTATTCCTAAAAACTTACCTGCTAATAATATTGGTTTTCCTAATCCAAAAGCCATTATTCATGGCTTATCATCACAATGTATATTCCGGTGCATCATTCACCGATTGGTTTTCAGTGATGTATCATGGTTTTAAGTTAGATATTTCGATGGCAGGTTATCTGACCTTGCTTCCCGGAATTTTTCTAATTGTTTCGCTTTGGGTAAAACCCCAAATTATGACCCCCGTCAAACGATTTTACTTTGGGCTTATTTCTGCACTTATTTCCATCGTTTTTGTTTCGGATATCGTACTTTATAAATACTGGGGTTTCAGACTGGATTGTACGCCGCTTTTTTACCTGAAACAGCCCAAAGATGCCATGGCCAGCGCCGACTGGAAAACGTTGGTTTTTGGTTTATTGTCAATGACTGTAATTTCATACCTGCTTTATCGGTTGTTTAACCGCTTTTTGGTCAGAGATATACGACCTGAAAAAAAGCTGACTCAGAAGCTCATTACGGGTTTTGTCCTTTTATTCACAACAGGATTACTCTTTTTTCCGATTCGAGGTGGAGTTACCGTGTCTACCATGTGCGTAGGCAAAGTTTATTACAGTCAGAAAATGGAGCTGAACCACGCAGCCATCAATCCGATGTTCAATATTTTCGAGACCTTGTTTCTTGAGCAGGATTTTGATAAGCAGTTTCGGTTCATGGACAAGGCGGAGGCGAAGAAAGAATTTTCGCAACTTGTTGAAAAACAATCTGTTGAAAAACAGCCGGAATTGTTTACTATCCAACATCCGAATATAGTAATCGTAGTGCTTGAAAGTTTTATGTCGAAGGTGATTGCTCCACTTGGCGGAATACCTGATGTGGCTGTGCGGATGAATGGTTTTTGTAATGAGGGCGTGTTGTTTACCAACTTTTATGCCAATAGTTTTCGGACAGACCGCGGGCTGGTATCCATTTACAGTGGATATCCGGCACAGCCGACTACTTCGATAATGAAATATCCGGCTAAAACCCAGACCCTGCCATCCATTCCAAAATCTTTAAAGAAAGTCGGTTATGACCTGCAGTATTACTACGGTGGTGATGCTGATTTTACCAATATGAAATCGTACCTTATATCTATGGGAATTGACAATATTGTTTGCGATAAAAACTTTCCAATTAAAGACAGAATGACCAAATGGGGTGCTCCTGACCATATTGTATTCAACCGAATTAGTTCTGATTTAGATAGCGAGCAGAAAGAACCTTTTCTGAAAATGGTTCAAACGCTTAGCAGTCACGAGCCTTTTGAAGTGCCCTATCATAAATTTAATGATATGTACCTGAATTCGGTGGCTTACACCGATAGCAGCCTTGGTGTTTTTATCGACCGCTTTAAACAAACAAAATACTGGAAAAATTCGATTGTAATTCTTGTTCCCGACCATGCGATGCATTATCCGGCCAATATTGACAACCGATCGATTGCACGTTATAAAATTCCTTTGCTGATTATTGGAGGTGCTGTGAAAACTCCCTGCCGGATTGATACCTATGCATCTCAGATTGATATTTCGGCAACTTTACTGGAACAGATGAACATACCTCATACCGATTTTATGTTTAGCAAAAACATTCTGAATCCGGCATCTCCGCATTTTGGCTATTTTACCTTTCCAAAGGGCTTTGGAATGGTCTCACCAGAGAACCGATACGTGTATGATTGTGATGCAAAATCGGTGGTTACACAGGAAGGAATGACAAATTACAATAAAAAGAAAGCCGAAGCCCTGCTGCAAACCCTTTACGATGATTTGGAGAAAAGGTGAGTTTTATTGAAATCAAAAAAGATACACTAAGTTGACTGAGAAGACTTTGTTTTTTATTTTTGAATCTTCATTTCTGGAGGTATTTTTTATTCCTTGTGTCCATGTTCCGCCAATCTGAACTTTATTGAAGAATTCCAACCCAAATCCGAGGTTGTAACCGTAATCTATATGATCCAAAAAAGCATTGTAAAGTGTATTTGTGATTTCATTTGGCTCAACACCTTCATTTACAGTTTCGCCATTCAGTTCGTAACTTCCATATATTCCGGCAATTCCATAAACACCAATCACTCCAAGTGTCAACCGATACCTAAGATTAAACGGCACTTCCACATAATTCAATTCCCGATAGCCTTTTTTAATGTTTTTGGATAAGGTATCGGTAAACACACTGCCTTTTTGGGTAAGAACAGCACCAAACTCCATTCCCAATCCTGATTTTTTAGGCATAGCCTGGTAAATCAGTCCAATTTGATAGCCATTCAGATTTTTTGAATTAAATCCGGTAGCAATATCTGCCTGACTAAATGATTTTATTTCGTTAGCCATATTCACTCCGGTTTTGATGCCGAACTGGGCAAAAAGACCGGAGGAAAATGCTAAAAAGATTACAAGTATTGTGTGTTTCGTTTTCATAACCCCTAATCCATCAACTGAAGGAGAATTAAGATAGTATCTATTGTTATATTTTCTATAAACTACTGACTATAAACTATAAACTGCCAACTATTTCTTCGTATTACGTTTACGTTCGTTTTCGTCGAGGTAAATTTTGCGCAAGCGAATGCAGGTAGGTGTAAGTTCAACATATTCATCTTCCTTGATATATTCCAATGCTTCTTCCAGACTGAAAACAACCGGCGGAATCAATTTGGCTTTATCATCTGCTCCCGAAGCACGCATGTTGGTAAGTTTTTTGGGCTTGGTAACATTTACCACCATATCGCCCTCCTTTGAACTTTCACCCACAACCTGACCGCAATAAATTTCGTCTTGAGGGAAAACAAAGAATCTTCCGCGATCCTGCAATTTGTCTAATGAATAAGCAAAAGCCGTGCCACCTTCCATGGCAATAATGGAACCATTGTTTCGTTTTTCGATAGTACCTTTATACGGTTGATATTCAAAAAAGCGGTGTGACATTATAGCCTCACCTGCCGAAGCAGTCAACACGCTGTTACGCAATCCGATTATTCCACGTGATGGAATAAGGAATTCCAGTTGGATGCGGTCGTTCATCACTTCCATACTGAGCATTTCGCCTTTACGGATAGCCACCATTTCGATAATTTTTCCCGAAAATTCTTCGGGCAAATTAATGGTAAGCTGTTCAATTGGTTCGCAACGTTTTCCATCAATTTCTTTGTAAATAACCTGTGGCTGACCAACCTGCAACTCATACCCTTCACGACGCATGGTTTCAATCAGTACCGACAAATGCAATACACCACGTCCGTAAACATGCCATATATCCGAATCCAGGTTTTTCTCCACACGCAATGCCAGATTTTTGTCCAACTCTTTCATCAGTCGCTCATGAATGTGGCGTGAAGTTACAAATTTTCCTTCCTTTCCAAAAAATGGTGAAGTATTGATGGTAAAAACCATACTCATGGTTGGTTCGTCAATAGCAATAGGAGTCAGTGGCTCAGGGTTTTGTAAATCGCAAACTGAATCACCAATTTCAAAACCTTCAATACCTACCAATGCACAAATATCACCCGATTTTACTTCGCTAGCACGTGTGCGACCCAGTCCAGTGAAAGTATGCAGTTCTTTAATTCTACATTTAACGGCTTTGCCCTCACGTTTTACCAGATTCACATCCATGCCTTCGCGCAAGGTGCCACGATGTACGCGTCCCACAGCAATACGACCCACGTACGACGAATAATCGAGTGAGGTAATCAGCATTTGAGGTGTTCCTTCCAAATATTGTGGTTCAGGAATATGTTCGATAATAGCATCGAGCAGCGGAATGATGCTATCGGTTTGGTCTTTCCAGTCTTCCGACATCCAGTTTTGTTTGGCAGAGCCATAAACTGTGTGGAAATTAAGCTGATCTTCAGTAGCATCGAGGTTGTACATCAAGTCGAAAACCATTTCGTGTACTTCATCCGGGCGACAGTTTGGTTTATCAACTTTATTGATAACCACAATTGGTTTCAAACCGATTTGCAAGGCTTTTTGAAGCACAAAACGTGTTTGTGGCATTGGACCTTCAAACGCATCAACCAACAAAAGAACTCCATCGGCCATGTTCAATACACGTTCCACCTCGCCACCAAAGTCGGCGTGACCGGGTGTGTCAATAATATTAATTTTATATCCAAGGTAATCGATGGATACATTTTTGGCTAATATGGTTATGCCCCTTTCGCGTTCAAGGTCGTTATTATCCATAATCAACTCTCCCGCGTTCTCGTTATCGCGAAACAGGTGTCCGGCGAGTAACATCTTGTCAACCAGCGTAGTTTTACCGTGGTCAACGTGGGCAATAATAGCAATATTTCTAATTTTCTGCATGTAACACAATCTTTTTTTTTGAGGGTGCAAAGATAGCTAAAATAATCCGTATTTTGTTTTGTTCTATGGATATATCTGATATTCAGACATTCAAGACATGTAACTAACAATAAATTTTAGCAATTTGTTGCTGTATATTTCGAAAAAAGGAGCGAAACTTTTGTGTATTAGAAAAAAAGAAGTACTTTTGCAGTCCGTTTTTGGCGTAATCTCTGACAGCAAGAGTGAGAACTGTGTATATTGCGTTGAAAATCAACTAAATCAAACAAATATCAAAATGGACTTAATTAAAGTTGCAGAACAAGCATTTTTGGTTGAAACTTCACACCCGGAATTCAAAGCAGGTGACACTGTAACCGTTGCTTACCGTATTATTGAAGGTAGCAAGGAACGTATTCAGGAATATCGCGGTGATGTAATCAAAATCGTTGGTCACGAAAGCAAAAAACGTTTTACTGTTCGTAAAATGTCAGGTAACGTAGGTGTGGAACGTATTTTCCCAATGGATTCACCATTTATCGAAAGCATTACCGTAAACAAACGTGGTAAAGTTCGTCGCGCGAAATTGTATTATTTACGTGCACTTACAGGTAAAAAAGCCCGTATCAAAGAAAGACGCGTATAAAAACGTTGTTCTTCAAAAGAATAAGAAAAGAGAAATTCGCAACCGGATTTCTCTTTTTTTGTGCCAGTGAGTTTTGCTATGTTATTTTAAATCAAAACAATAAATAGATTAATCCGAAATTATTTTGTAATGTCACATAACTTTCCGTAATTTGTAAAACCAAAAATCAATCTTAAGCTTTGCTTATAACGAAATCACAGTATTTATGAATGTTTTTCCAGGAAAGTGTTTATTCTTCACACTTCTTTTCTTCTCATTATTTGCCAACGGTCAGGAATTCACCCCCATTGTTACACAATTCAGCAAAAAAGATTACAATGCTTCAAATCAAAACTGGTCAGTAGGTCAGGGTAAAGACGGCATTTTATACTTTGGAAATAATCAGGGATTACTTGAGTTTGACGGATCGATGTGGAAAACCCATAAAATGCCGGGGAATAAAACTGTTCGTTCGTTGATGGTGGAAAGTGATAACCGCATTTACACAGGCTCGTTCGAAGAATTCGGATATTTTGAGAAAGATCTCAACGGGCAGTTGAGTTATAAATCGCTATCAGCAAAACTTCGCGGCTATCCGATGCAGAATGATGAAATATGGACTATTCTGAACTTAGACGGAACCATTATTTTTCAATCTTTTACTTCCTATTTTACGTATAAAAACGGTGAGGTTAAAGGTTATCGTTGTCCCTTTACTTTCCTGTTTTTCAATATATATAACCATAAAATTCTTACTCATACCGAACAGTACGGGCTAAGTAGCTTAGATTCAAAAAAAAATACTTTTCTACCGATTGCCAATGGGTTACTGAAAAGCCCGGTTATTTCAGTATTGAGCTTTGACAAAACACGGGCATTGTTGGTTACTAAATCAGATGGTTTGTTTCTGTTCGATGGAACGACTGTGAGCCGGTTTGCCACCAATGCTGATGAAGAATTAAAGAAAGCCGAAATAAACAGAGCAGTAATTTCGCCGGATGGCTTAATTGTGCTTGGTACGATATTGAACGGAGTTACCGCCATCAATAAACAAGGTCAAAAGCTGTGGACACTGAATACATCTAATGTGCTGCAAAACAATACAGTACTTGGCATGTATTGCGACCGTGACAATAATCTGTGGTTGGCCCTTGACAAAGGCATCACGCTTATTCAACTTAATTCATCGATTCGATATATTCATTCCTTTAATCCGTCGGTTGGTTCAATTTACTCGCTGAGTTACAACGAGCCAAACTTGTATATCGGAACCAATCAGGGATTGTACAAAGCCGAATTGAGCCCGGATAAAAAGAGTATTCGTAACCTTCAATTAGAACCGAAAATCAAAGGTCAGGTTTGGAGTGTGGATAAATTTGATAATCAGCAAATTTGCGGAAATAACGAAGTTACTTTCGATGTTTCTAAAAACGGTACACGTTTACTTTCGCCGGTAAAAGGTGGAATTTGTATCAAAAAAGGTGTTATTCATGGAAGGGAAGTTTTGGTACAAGGTACTTATACACAGCTTTGTATTTACGAAAAAGTGAATGGGGAATGGACTTTTAGAAATGTAGTGGATAACTTTGTGAATCCGATTCGATACATCGAAATTGATTACACCGGCACTATTTGGGCCAGCCACATGCATCAGGGTTTGTATGCCATTCAGTTGGGTACAGATTTAAAGAAAATCGAACACATAACTACATACAATTCATTGGATAATAAGCACAAATACAGCATTAATGTTTTTTCCATCAATAATCGGGTGGTTTTTACAGACAATAATTCTTTCTATACCTACGATGATATTCAAAAGAAAATTATTCCGTTCGATGAACTCAACAAAAGCCTTGGTTACTTTTCGCATGCCTATCGTGTTTGTCATTTCAAAGCTGATTTATACTGGTTTATCCGCGATGGCGAATCGGCATTGGTACAGTTAAAACCGGGCGATATTAAACTGCTTGATGTAGTTCAATATGCTCTTTTCCTGAATCAAACCGTGGATGATTACCAAAATGTGATTCCTGTTTCGGAAGATGAATGTATTCTGACGCTCGAAAATGGTCTGGCTTTGTACCATACGGATAAATTGCAAAAGAAACTGGTAACAACAAGCTTGAAACTAAAAAGTATTCAGACTTCAGATGCAGAATCGAAGGAAACGGTTTTCCTGCCACTTGAGCCCAAAACAATAGCAACCACCCTGTTTAAGCGAAATAATATTCGATTTACAGTCTTTTTTTCTCAATTCAGTAACCTGAATAATATTATTTTCCGCTACAAATTGACCGGATTGGATAAAGTCTGGAGCGAAACCACCGTTTCACCCCAAAAAGTGTACAGTTATCTGCCTCATGGTGAATATACTTTCAATGCCGAGGTGATGACAAAAAGTGGAATCAAGTTATCGGAAGTGAGTTACAACTTTGAAGTTGAGCCACCGTTTTACCTTAGCATCGCAGCTAAAATTCTCTATATCATTCTGATAATTCTGTTAGGAGTAGGTATTTATTTGTATGTACTTCATTTATTTCAGCTGAAAAAAGAAAAAATTCATCGCGAACAGGAAGAGATCCGGCACAAAGAAATTGAGAAACGGGAGCAGAAAATCATCGCACTGCAAAACGAAAAACTGGAATCGGAACTGACTGTCAAAAGCAAGGAGTTGGCCGAATCGACCATGACCATTATCAAGAAGAATGAAATTTTAGTGACTATCAAAGAGGAAGTTATCAATCAGAAAAATGCGCTGGGAACACAATATCCAAATAAGTATTATGATAAACTGATTCGGTTACTGGACGAAAATCTGTCGTCCGAAGTCGATTGGGCCATTTTTCAGACAAATTTTGACCGCATTCACGAAAACTTTTTTAGAAATCTCCATACTACTTACCCCGAACTAACTTCAAATGATTTGCGCTTTTGCGCTTATTTGCGACTTAATCTTTCGAGTAAAGATATTGCTCACCTGATGAATATCACCTTGAAAGGTGTTGAAGTGGGTCGTTATCGCATCCGAAAGAAGATTGGCATCCCTTCAACCAAGAGTTTGACTGAGTTTATGATAGAATTTAAATGATAATTTCAAGCTTTATTATTTTTAGAAGTAATCTGAATTGTGCTCAGTGAATTTCATTTTTCAGTAAAAATTGAATTTTAAATGCTAATTCTTATAGTTAAACCTTCTGATTAGATACACATAATATCAACACAAAATTTTTTATGCAATATATGTCAACGCATTGATATGTTTTAACTTATTCGACTTTCTCATTATTTCAATTTAACTCACTCCGGATTTCTTTCGTACCAATGCACAAAAATGAATATTTTAAACAAATTTCACCTTCAAAGTGTTTAATGGTGGTCGATTAAAACTTTTAATTCTTATCTTTGTTGTCATTTTTTAAAATCTTCATGAAACGATATCTGCTTTTCTTTTTATTCATTGTTTTTTTTGGACTAACTATTCGTGCTCAAAGTGTTACTATCAGCGGTCATATTACCGATTCGAAAAATGGCGAAACCATTATCAGTGCAATGATTTTAGAAAAAAATTCACACAAGGGTTGTGTGAGTAATACCTACGGATATTATTCTCTCACGCTTCCCAAAGGCAATGTCAATCTTTTCTATTCGTACGTGGGGTATAAGCAGATTAATAAAACCCTAAAGCTCAGAAAGGATACGGTTATCAACATTCAGCTGTCTGAAACCAATGAGCTATCGGAAGTAACGGTGTATGCCAACCGGAAAGATTTTGGGGTTCAGGGTTCGCAAATGAGTGCCATTGATGTGCCCATTGCTCAGATAAAATCTGTGCCTACGCTGTTTGGCGAAACTGATGTGCTGAAAGCTTTGCAGCTTTTGCCTGGAGTGAAAGCAGGAACAGAAGGTTCGGCCGGATTTTTTGTGCGTGGCGGCGGTCCCGACGAGAATCTGATTATGCTCGATGGCGTGCCGGTGTATAATGTCAATCACATGTTCGGGTTTTTCTCGGTGTTCAATGCCGATGCTATTAAAAATGTGACCTTATATAAAGGGAGTTTCCCTGCTCGGTTTGGCGGAAGGCTTTCGTCGGTGGTGGATATCAGCATGAACGATGGAAATAATCACGCCTATCACGGCAATGTGACGGTTGGACTTATTTCGTCGAAAATAAACGTGGAAGGTCCGATTCTGAGCGATAAAACCACCTTCAATTTCTCGGCACGCCGCACCTATGCTGATATACTGGCTCAGCCTCTCATTCAGGCCACACTGGCCAAACAACCCGGTATGGAAAAAACGTCGGCAGGTTACTATTTCTATGATTTGAATGCCAAGATAAGTCATCAGTTTTCGGATAAAGACCGATTGTACCTAAGTGTTTTCACGGGCAACGATGTGATTTATGCCAACATTCAGCAAAGTTCCACCACCACTCAACTAAGTATTGCAGACCCTACCTTATTGAAAACAGATAATACCTGGTTAAAAATGGACTGGAACTGGGGAAATATCCTCACCGCTCTGCGTTGGAATCATGTAATCAACAATAAGTTGTTTATGAATACCACTGCGTATTTTACACGGTACGATTTTTTAATGGGTGTGGGCTTGAATACCGAAACAAGCATTGCAACTACTCCACCTACCAATTCCACTTCGTCAATTGACCTTGGATTTCATTCGGGTATTGACGATTATGCTGCCAAAGTGGATTTTGATTACGCCCCCAATCCTAACCACGATATTAAATTCGGAGCAAATTATACCTATCACACCTTTCGGCCGGGTGTAACAGTGGCGCAAAGTACCGGAGGATTAATGCAGGCAACTGACACTACGATAGGCGACCAAAACATTTATTCCCACGAAGCTGTGGCTTATATAGAAGATAATATCACACTGACTGATGCACTGAAAGCCAATGTTGGCCTGCATTATTCTACATTTTATGTTCAGGGACAGTTTTATCAGTCGTTCGAACCGAGACTTAGCATGCGCTACCTGATTAATGATAAATTGTCGCTGAAAGCAGGTTATGCATCCATGAGTCAGTACATTCACTTGCTTTCGAACAGCAATATTGATTTGCCAACTGACTTGTGGGTTCCGGTTACCAAGCGGGTTGAGCCTATGCGTTCGCAACAGGTTTCGGTTGGTGTGTTTTATAATTTATTGAATATGCTTGATTTATCGGTTGAGTCGTATTATAAAAATATGGACAACCTGATTGAATACAAAGATGGTGCTTCGTTTTTCGGGTCGAGTACAGGCTGGGAAGACAAAGTAAATATCGGACATGGATGGGCTTATGGTATTGAGTTTTTAGCACAAAAAACAGTCGGGAAAACCACTGGTTGGATAGGCTATACCTGGTCGAAAACCGAGCGACTTTTTAATCGCCCCGGACAGGAATTGAATAACGGATTGGTTTTTCCGGCCAAATACGACCGCACACACGATTTAAGTGTTGTGGTTTCGCATAAATTCACCGACCGCTTTGACGTGGCAGCTACCTGGGTGTATAGTACAGGAAATGCCGGAACATTAGCTTTGCAGAATTATTCTGGTCCGGTCATTCCCGAAACAAATAATTCTCAAAAAGGAATCTTCCCGGGTACAAACACTATCAGTATACCTTATATAAGCTCCCGAAACAATTTCAGATACGAACCAACGCATCGACTCGATGTGGGTGTGAATTTTCACAAGCAATTGAAGCATGGCAAACGTACCTGGAACGTAAGTTTGTATAATGCCTATAACCAACTCAACCCATTTCTGACTACAGTGAGAACTAAATCGGTACTTGATCCTAATACCGGAACGTATTCACAAGTGAAGCAGTTGACGCAGTTTTCGCTTTTCCCAATAATTCCTTCGGTAAGTTATACCTACAAGTTTTAAATACTTAAAAAAATGAATTTACTCAAAACACTTATATTATTTTTACTTACTGCAGTTGTTTTTACTTCTTGCCAGAAAGTAATTGAATTCAACGGGGAGATTACTGAACCTATTGTGACTGTAAACAGCCTTGTAACGCCTGACTCAGTGGTATCGGCTCAGATTTCGCTAAGCCACTTTTTCCTGAGCAACGATAGCTTATTCAGTATGATTAATAATGCTAAAGTCAATTTATTTGTTAATGGTGTATTTAAAGATACATTGACCTATAAAAGTAATGGAGTATATGTTGGAACTTATAAGCCGGTTGCAGGAGATTCATTGAACTTGCAGATTAAAATTCCGGGGAAAAAGGATGTGACTTGTGGAACAACACAAAAGTCAGCTCCTTTGGTTTCATTTTCATTGAGCGATACAATTACGGTTGCTACTGGTAAAAGAACTCCGATAATAGCTCCTACAATAAAAAAAGACACAATTGGAATTGGTTTCGAATATAAAACGAATTGTGTGTTGCATTTCACCGATGATGGGGCAGAACGCAATTATTATCGGTTGGCAGTTACTACTATTACCACTTTGGGTACCAAAAAGACCTATACGTATGCAGTAAACTTCGATGATATTGTTTCAGGCAATACCAACAATAGCATTGGACCACCAACCTCGCTGGTTTCGAACAAATACAATATTTTTACTAATGAGTTGTTTTTTGGAAAACACTATGCATTGAAATTTAGTGTTCTTTACAACAAGAATGTGTTTTATCCGGGGTATGAGAAAAATCCAAACAAACAGGAAGTTACGATTAACCTTCAGAAAATAAGTCATAGTTACTATCATTATCTGCAAACAAGAGCGGGTATAAATACCAGAAATTTCTTTGCCGAGCCTGTTCAGGTATATTCCAATGTAGATGGCGGTCTCGGAATTATGGGAAGCTACACCAATAGCGTAATTTCGTTTACGTTGTAAAACCAATTGCCGTTTCTCTTTTCTTTCTTACCTTTGCAATATCAAACAGACAGCCTTCATTTGCAGAAATTCTTAATTTCCTGTCAACTCGTTTCCCTGTCTCCTTGTTTACTGTTAGCATGAAATACATCGACGTCATACTTCCCTTGCCATTGGCAAATACTTTTACCTATTCCGTTCCCGACGAATGGGCTGATTCTGTACGAATTGGCATGCGGGTGGTGGTCCAATTCGGTAAAAAGAAAATGTACACCGCAGTGGTTGCACTTATTCATACCCAAAAACCCGATACGGTTTATGAAATTAAAGAAATAGTTTCTTTGCTAGATGCACAGCCGATTCTACGCTTTCCGCAATTGAAATTCTGGGATTGGATTTCGTCTTATTATCAGGCCTTTATGGGCGATGTGTATCAGGCAGCAGTTCCTGCTGGTCTGAAACTCGAGAGCGAAACACAGGTTTGTATCAATCCCGATTTTGAAGCTGAAAGTTTGTTGTCGGATAAAGAACAAAAGGTCTTGGATATACTTTCAGATGGCAAACCGTTGACCATTACCGAATTGAATAAACTTGCTGAAATGCGTGACGTGATGCCCACGCTGAATAAATTGCTGGAAAAAGCTGCGGTTGAAATCAGCGAAGAACTCTCAGCTAAATTTCGCGCAAAAACAGAAACCTATGTAAAGTTGACTGCTGAGGCTTTACAGGAAGAAAATCTGCGTTGCATTTTTGATGAATTAAGTCGCGCAAAAAAGCAACTGGAAGTGCTGATGAAGTATATTGATTTGTCGAAATGTCTGATTCCTGCAAAGCAAATCGAAGTTACCCGAAAAGATTTACTGGAAAAATCGGCTGCATCAGCTGCGGTTTTGAACGGACTTATTGAGCGTGATGTGCTTGAAACCTATCAGAAAGAAATTGGACGACTCAATGTTTCCGAAATTCAGACTGCCGAAGTATATCCGTTGAATGAATTTCAACAAACGGCGTTGATAGAAATTGAAAAGCAATTTAAAGAAAAACAGGTTGTTTTATTGCATGGAGTAACGTCAAGTGGTAAGACAGAATTGTATATTCATTTGATTAATAAAGCATTGGCCGATGGCAAACAGGTTCTTTATCTGGTGCCTGAAATTGCACTCACCACTCAGCTCACCACCCGACTGAAACGTGTTTTCGGCAAACGATTGGGTGTTTATCATTCCAAATTTTCCGATGCCGAGCGCGTTGAAATCTGGAATAACGTTTTAAACGACAAAAGCTACGACGTAATAATCGGTGTTCGATCCTCCATTTTCCTGCCTTTTCGCCAGCTTGGATTGGTTATTGTGGACGAGGAACACGAATCAAGTTACAAGCAATACGACCCTGCACCACGCTATCATGCACGTAATGCAGCTATTGTGCTGGCTTCTATGCATGGAGCAAAAACACTGCTCGGAACAGCTACGCCTGCTATCGAAACTTATTTCAATACGAAAAATGGAAAATTCGGTCTTGTAGAGCTTTTACAGCGTCACGAAGAAATGGCTATGCCTGAAATTTTGGTTGTTGACACCAAAGAAGCGTATCGCAAAAAGCAAATGGAAAGCCATTTTTCAGATACATTGCTTGAGAAAATCAACAAAGCACTTCAGAATAAGGAACAGGTTATTCTTTTTCAGAACCGACGTGGTTATGCGCCTTATATTGAATGTAAGGCCTGTGCCTGTGTGCCAAAATGTAAAAATTGCGACGTTAGTCTCACGGTTCACAAAGCTTTCAATACCCTGACTTGTCATTATTGTGGATATACTGAGCCTATTCCAATCGTTTGTCCGGCTTGCGGAACACCGGGAACGCTTTCAACCAAAGGATTTGGCACTGAAAAAATAGAAGATGAAATTCGACAGATTTTTCCCGAAGCCCGTGTTTCCCGCATGGATTTGGACACTACCCGTTCCAAAAAATCGTATGATAAGCTCATTACTGATTTTGAGCAACACAAGGTTGATATTCTGATTGGAACTCAAATGGTGTCGAAAGGTCTTGATTTTGAACATGTTTCGTTGGTTGGAATTTTGAATGCCGACAATATGCTCAACTTCCCCGACTTTCGTGCGCACGAGCGCGCGTTCCAGTTAATTGCTCAGGTAAGTGGTCGTGCCGGTCGGAAAAATAAACAGGGAACGGTTATACTTCAAACTTCAGTTCCTGAACACGGCATTATCAGTCAGGTTATTCGAAACGACTATCAGGCTATGTTTGATACACAGTGCGAGGAACGCAAGTTATTCAACTATCCGCCCTATTTCCGCATGATTCAAATCGTTCTTCGTCATCGCGATTCAGGTATTTTAAATAAAGCCTCTGCAAAAATGGCAACAGATTTACGTGCTGTTTTCGGAAATCGGGTTCTTGGACCTAATATTCCTGCGGTCTCTCGCATCCAAAATCTCTACATAAAACACATTTTGCTCAAGTTTGAGGTTGATGCATCAGCCGAAAAAGCAAAAGAAATCCTCCGTCAGGTAACAAATAATCTACTCGCCGAACCTAAATTCAAATCACTTTGGGTGAATTTGGACGTCGATCCCATGTAATTTATCGGATTGTAACATATCTATTATCATCAGTTCTTCAAAATCAGGTTTCAGGTTGATATTTTTTTTGAATAAAATCAGCATTTAATTTGCCTAAAATGTTCAGAATTCAATGTTTAAGGGCGTTAGAATAAGTTTCAATTTGTAATCATTACCACTAAATATTTCAGTTTTCAAGCTAATTTTTCATTGATATAAAATATTCTGAAAAATATTTTATATGGATAAATATCTGTTATATAGTATTTTGAAACAATTTATATGTTTTACAGCAGAAATATTTCCGATATATGTTTGGTAGGTAATAAAAAAGTAAGTACTTTTGCACCCGCTTTGAGAGAGAAGT